>DASUPI010000099.1:0-22676 GCA_036281135.1 Rhodoplanes sp.
GGTCGCGATCGCGGCGAGCGCGGCGGCCAATGCAAGCGCGCGGCCCGTCCTCGCGGAACGCCGGGTCCAGATCGGCATGGAGTACGTCCTTCGGGGGCGGAGCCGTTGCATGCGAGAGCGGGAAGGTCATTAGATGCCGCAAGGCCTAACAAAGCGGCCTGGCCGCCTCTGTGAAGCCGCTCACATGCGGAACGGAGCTCCTTCGCTCTAATCCGGCGGAAAACCCGCAAGGGCCCGGCGCGACTCCGCGCGGCGGGTGACTGCGGCGGAAAGTGAACCCCGAGGACGGCGCGTGCTCGCGGCCGCGCTTGCCGTTATACTCGGGCGGGGACGGCGGGAGAAACGGCCAAGCGGACGCCGGGACACGAAGAATGAGGATTTTCAAGCGCTTCTGGGGCGGGCTGTTCGGCAAATATGTCGCCTATTTCGTCGGCTTCGCCGTCTTCATGCTCATCGTCAACATTTCCCTCGAAACCTGGTTCACCTATCGCGAGACGACCCAGGCCGTCGTCAGGCTCGAATGGGAGAAGGCGGACGCCGCCGCCCAGCGCATCGACCAGATGTTCGCCGAGTTCGAGCGACAGATCGCCTGGACGACCCGGGCGAGCGCCAATCTCGACCAGCGCCGCGCCGACTATGTGCTGCTGCTCCAGCAGGTCCCGGCGATCGACGAAATCATGCAGATAGACGGCAACGGCCACGAGCTGCTGCGGGTCACCCGCTTCGCCACCGAAGCGATCGCCGGCACCGATTACTCGACTGACCCGCGTTTCACCGAGGCTCTCGCCAAGCGCGTCTGGGTCGGGCCGATCTACTTCCGCAATCAGGTCGACCCCTATGTCACGATCGCGATCGCGCATTCCGGACTCTATGCCGGAGTAACGGCGGCGGAGATCGACCTGCGGTTCCTGCGCGACGTGATCAGCGGCATCCAGGTCGGCGTCGCGGGCTATGCCTATGTGATCGGACCGCAAGGCCAGCTGCTCGCGCACTCGGAACAGCTCAAGGCGCCGCGCGGCACCGCGATGTCCGGGCTGGACCAGGTCGCGACCATCATGGCCGCCGGCGACGACAAGGACGCGCTCTGGGATTACGGGCGCGATCTCGCCGGCCGCTCCGTGCTGGCGGCGGGCGCGGCGATCCCGCGTTTCAACTGGTTCGTCGTCGTCGAGCAGCCGTTAAGCGAGGCATTCAAGCCGGTCTATGCGCTGCTGACGCGCATCGGCTGGCTCGCTTTGCTGTGCGTCTGCCTCGCCGCGCTCGCGGGCGTGCTGTTCGCGCGCCGCATGGTCGTGCCGATCCGCGCCCTCCATGCCGGCGCCGCCCGCCTCGGCGCGAGCGAGTTCGGCACCCGCATCGAGGTGCGCACCGGCGACGAAATCGAGGACCTGGCCCACGAATTCAACGCCATGGCGCAGAAGCTCAAGGAGTCCTATACGCGGCTCGAGCAGACCGTGGAGGAGCGCACGCGCGACCTCGCCCAGTCGGTGCGCGAGCTCAAGGCGCTGGAGGAGATCGGGCGCACGGTGGCGTCTTCGCTCGACCTCACCGCGGTGCTCGCGACCATCGTCAACCGCGCGGTCGAACTCGCCCGCGCCGATGCGGGCGCGATCTTCGCCTACGACAAGTCGCGCCGAGTTTTCCGGCTCGAGGAGGCGCACGGCCTCGATCGCGCCTTTGTCGAGGAGGTGCGTGGATTCAGCATCCCGCTGGCCGAAAGCGTGCTGGGCCAGGCGGCGCTGGCGCGCAAGCCGATCAGCATTCCCGAACTGCAGGACGCCGACACGCATCGCGTCGGCGAACTCACGCTTGCGGCCGGCTTTCACTCGGTTCTGGTGCTGCCGCTGGTCGGCCCGGAGGAAATCCTCGGGGCGCTCGTGGTGCAACGTCGCGCAGCGGGCGATTTTCCGCCGAACACGATCAGCCTGATGCAGACCTTCGCCGACCAGTCGGTGATCGCCATGCACAATGCCGAGCTGTTCCGCGAGGTGGAGGAGCGCGGTCGTCAACTGCAGCTCGCCAACGAGCACAAGTCGCAGTTCTTCGCCAATATGAGTCACGAGCTGCGCACGCCGCTCAACGCCGTGCTCGGCTATGCCGAACTCCTGGTCGACGGTCTCTATGGCGCGTTGCCGCCCAAGGCGGAGGAGGTGCTCGAGCGCGTGCAGGCGAACGGCCGGCACCTGCTCGGGCTCATCAACGACGTGCTCGACATCTCCAAGATCGAGGCCGGGCGGCTCGCGCTCTCGATGTCCGACTACTCGATGCGCTCGGTCGTGGAATCGGTCGTCGCCTCGACCGAATCGCTCGCCAAGGCGAAAGGGCTTGCGCTCACCGCGGAGATTGCCGACGATCTCCCGATCGGACGCGGTGACGAGAGGAGATTGACGCAGGTGTTTCTCAACATCGTGGGCAACGCGATCAAGTTCACCGAGCAGGGCTCGGTCGACATTCGCGCCCGTGCGGTCAACGGCGCCTACGACATCGTCGTGCGCGACACCGGCCCCGGGATCGCCCCCGACGATCAGGATCGCATCTTCGACGAATTCCAGCAGGTCGACGCGAGCAATACGCGCCAGAAGGGCGGGACCGGCCTCGGCCTGTCGATCGCACGCCACCTCACGCAAATGCACGGCGGAACGATCAGCCTGTCGTCGGAATTCGGCGCCGGGTCCGAGTTCCGCGTGATCCTGCCGGTGCGCGCTAGCGGCGAGGGAGAGCGACCATGAGCCAGCGCATTCTCGTGGTCGAGGACACCGAAGACAACCGACAGATTCTACGCGATTTGTTGAGCCATGCCGGCTTTGAGCTGGTCGAGGCGGGCGATGGCGAGCGCGGCGTCGCGCTCGCCGCGGAAACAAGGCCCGATCTCATCCTCATGGACATGCAGCTGCCGATCATCGACGGCTACGAGGCGGCGCGGCGCATCAAGGCGATCCCTGCGCTCAAGCAGACGCCCATCATCGCCGTGACCTCCTATGCTCTTGCCGGCGACGAGGAGAAGGCGCGCGCGGCCGGCTGCGACGCCTATGTCGCCAAGCCGTACAGCCCGCGCCTGCTGCTCGCCAAAGTGCGCGAACTGCTCGCGTAAGAGCGCCGCACCATGCGAAACCCGGCCCGCATCCTCGCCGTCGACGACGCGCCGGAGAACCTGGAGATCCTCCGCACGCGACTGCAGGCGCACGGCTATGAGGTGATCACCGCGGCCAATGGCGAGGAGGGCCTGGCGCGCGCACGCGACAGCGAGCCGGACCTCGTGCTGCTCGATATCATGATGCCGAAGCTCGACGGCATTTCGGTGCTCAAGAGATTAAAGGAAGACGCCGCGCTGCGCTTCGTGCCGGTGGTGCTCGTCACCGCCAAGTCGGACATGCGCGACGTGGTGGCGGGGCTTGAAGCGGGCGCCGACGACTATCTGACCAAGCCGTTCGACCAGTCGGCGCTGATCGCGCGCGTACGCTCGCTCCTGCGCATCAAGGGCCTGCACGATGTCGTGCTGACGCAAGCGGTGAAGCTCGAGGAGCAGGCGGCCGAGCTTGCCGCCAATAACCGCTCGCTCGAACAGCGGGTTTCCGCGCAAGTCGCCGAGATCGAGCGGATCGGCCGTTTGCGCCGCTTCCTGCCGCCGCAGATCGCCGAGCTCCTCTCGTCGACGACGGAAGCCGACGCCGTCCTGCACAGCCACCGGCGGGAGATCACGGTGGTGTGCTGCGATTTGCGCGGCTTCACCGCGTTCACGGAAACCTCCGAGCCCGAGGACGTGATGGCGCTCCTGCGCGAGTATCATCAGGCGGTCGGCGAGTTGATCTTCAAGTATGAGGGGACGCTCGAGCGCTTTGCTGGAGACGGCGTCATGGTGATCTTCAATGACCCGCTGCCCTGCCACGATCACGCCGAGCGCGGCGTGCGGCTTGCGCTCGACATGCGCGCCGCGGTCGCGCGCCGCGGCGAGCAATGGAAGAAGCGTGGCAACGAGATCGGCTTCGGGGTCGCCGTCGCGCTCGGCTATGCGACGCTCGGCCAGATCGGTTTCGACCAGCGGCTCGAATATACCGCGATCGGCAGCGTGGTGAGCCTTGCGCACCGGCTATGCGCGGCGGCTGAGTCCGGCCAAGCGCTGATCAGCCAAAGGGTGCTCGCGGCGATCGAGCCGCTCTGCGAGGTGACCCCGATCGGCGAACTTGTCCTCAAGGGCTTTCAGCGGCCGGTTCCTGCCTACGATCTCGTCCGCTGGCGGGACGGGGAGCGCGCCGCACCGGCCGCCGGGGCGTAGACAGCAGTCCCGCCGGCTAATTAGCGCTTGGCTTGGCGCTGCCGGCCCGTTGGGCAACCGCAGCGCGCCAGCATAGAACCTAAGGAGCAGCCGTCAAACACGCCGCGCCTGCCCCGGGCCCTCCGGGCAGACCTGTCGGTCCGAGCCATGCACCACCCGGGATCGTATCGGGAACGGCCTTGTCCGAGAAGGAAGCGATGACCAAGTCGGAAAGGTTGAGCACCACAATGCAAGGCACAGGCGAACGACGCGAGACGCACGCGCTTGTTGTGGGCAACGGGGGATGAGAGCGATCAGTCTGTGCAGGGGAATGCGGCCAATGGCGACGCCTGAGCCTGTTCCGCCGGCCGGCCGGCGACGCGGATTCGACCGGGTCGAGACCTGGGTGTTTGACCTCGACAACACGCTCTACCCGCATCACCTCAATCTGTGGCAGCAGGTCGATGGGCGCATCCGCGATTACATCGCGAAATTCCTCGACGTGACGCATGACGAAGCCTTCCGCATGCAGAAGGACTATTACCGCCGTTACGGCACGACCTTGCGCGGCATGATGACCGAGCACGGCATGAAGCCGGACGATTTCCTCCAGTTTGTCCACCAGATCGATCACACGCCGATCGAACCCAATCCGGCGCTCGGCGACGCGCTGAAAAAGCTTTCCGGCCGCAAGCTGATCCTCACCAACGGAACGCGCATCCACGCCGAGGCGGTAATGCGCCGGCTGAAGGTGCACGAGCATTTCGAGGACGTGTTCGACATCGTCGCCGGCGAAATGGACCCGAAGCCGCTGCCGCAGACTTACGACCGGTTCCTCGCGCGCCATGGCGTCGATCCGCACAAGGCGGCGATCTTCGAGGATCTCGCGCGCAATCTCGAAGTGCCGCATGCGCTCGGCATGACGACCGTGCTGGTCGTGCCGGAGCGTACCCGCGAGGTCTTCCGCGAGGACTGGGAGCTCGAAGGCCATGACGCGCCGCACGTCGATTACGTGACGGACGATCTGGTGGGATTCCTCGTATCCATCAACGGCACCGCCGCATCCCCTTGACTCCCCTTGCGGGTACCCCGACAAGGCGGGCGCGATCGATATCGAGGATTCCCGCGCATGCCGCACGCCGATCTCGCCAACACCATCGACGAGGCCTTCGAGCAGCGCAACGCGATCGGCCCGACGACGAAAGGGCCGGTGCGCGAGGCGGTCGAGGCTGCGCTCGATCTCCTCGACGCGGGCAAGGCGCGCGTCGCGGAGAAACAGGCGGACGGGTCCTGGCATGTCAATCAATGGCTCAAGAAGGCGGTGCTCCTGTCGTTTCGGCTCAACGACATGAGCGTCATTCCGGGCGCGCCCGGCAAGGCCGCCTGGTGGGACAAGGTGCCTTCGAAGTTCGATGGCTGGAGCGAAACGCGCTTCCGCGACGCGGGCTTTCGCGCGGTGCCCGGCGCGATCGTGCGCCGCTCCGCCTATATCGCGCCGGGCGTCGTGCTGATGCCCTCCTTTGTCAATCTCGGCGCCCATGTCGATTCCGGAACCATGATCGACACCTGGTCGACGGTCGGCTCCTGCGCGCAGATCGGTAAGAACTGTCATATCTCGGGCGGGACCGGAATCGGCGGCGTGCTTGAGCCGCTGCAGGCGGGCCCGGTGGTGATCGAAGACAATTGCTTCATCGGGGCGCGTGCGGAGGTCGCCGAGGGCGTGATCGTGCGCGAGGGCGCGGTGCTCTCGATGGGGGTATTCATCGGGGCGTCGACGAAAATCATCGACCGCGAGACCGGGGCCGTGCTGCAGGGCGAGGTGCCGCCCTACTCGGTCGTGGTGTCCGGCACGATGGCGGGCAAGCCGCTGCCGGACGGCTCGCCCGGACCCGGCCTTTACTGCGCTGTGATCGTCAAGCGCGTCGACGCCAAGACCCGCGCCAAGACCAGCATCAACGAACTGCTGCGCGACTAGTGACGCTCACGCCATGTCATACCGACTCCCTCTTATCGCTTCAGCGCCTCCAGTGGTCACCTCCCCTCTTGAGGGGGAGAGCCTGCCCTCGGGCCACGACCCGAGGGTCGGATCGCGCAGCGATCCGGGGGGGTCGTTAGCTGCCCCCCCTGTCGTTGAAGTGCCCCCCTCCCCAACCCTCGCCCACAAGGGGGGAGGGAGCAAGGGACTCGGCCACGGCGCCGGTACAAACCAAACTCATCCTCAGAATCTCGTGTCAAACGCCTTGGAGCCGTGAGGTGGATTGGAACTATCTCCTCTGGCGCTTCGACGGCCGCATCGGCCGCCGCACCTTCTGGATCGCGTTTCTGGCGGTCGGTTTGGTCGAACTCACCTGCCACCTCGCGGCACAATCGCTGGAGCAGGATCGGCTCAGCTCGATCATCAGTCTCGCGTTCGGCTATCCGGAATTCGCGCTCCTCGCCAAGCGCGGTCATGACCGCAACATCACGACCTGGGTGCCGGGCGCATTCTATGCCTACAGCGCGCTGATCGACTTCATGTTCGTGATCGGCGCGGCCGGAACGCAAGACGACCCGAGTTCGCTCGTCGTCCTCATGACCATCCCGTGGGTCGTCTTCGCCGGCGCGCTCTTGATCGAGTTCGGTTTCCGCAAGGGCACCAGCGGGCCGAACCGTTTCGGCCCCGATCCGCTCTCGCCGCCGCGCATCGGGACGACCTGATCGGACGAGAGCGAACTCAGCGTTCGTACCAGAAAAGCTCCGGATGCTCCCGCCGCCATTGTCCCCGCCGCTGCCTGTTCTCTCCGATGATGATCCCGAGCCGGACACAGGATCGCCGGTCCCCCTGTTGACAGCCTTCGCGCAGCTGGAACATCTCTTCACGCATGCCCTCCCAACCGCCGGCCCCGCGGTCCGGGCGCGGCGGCGGAGTGAATTGGTCGTCAGGCGCGGGCGCCACGCGTTCTTGGTATTCCGGCGGCTGCACGGGCTCGTCTTCCGGCGGCGGCGGAGGACGAACAAGTTCCTGCAGGAGTTCGCGAACCTGCGCGGATGCCGGATTTGGGCCAATGCTCACGATCACGGCCATGCCGAGACCCCAGAGCCAGCGCTGCCAACGGCGAACGGGCATGTGGTTCTCCATCGATTCGGCGGAAGGATCACGACGTAGGAGAGCACGGGATTATGGCGCGGTTGTAGCGGTCCGGGCGATGCGTATCAGTCACGCGCGGCGACCGAGAACCCCCCGCCCTTGCGCGGATTGACCATTTGCCGCGACGGCCCGAACAGGGATTGACCTTGCCGGACCAAAATCCGATCTTCTCGACATGGACCATTCGATCACGATTGATGCGCGCTGGGATCATGAAGCGCGGGTATGGCTTGCGACGAGCGACGACGTGCGAGGCTTGGTCGTGGAAGCGGACACTTGGCCGGGTATGATCTCGGAGGTGCGGCTGTTGCTGCCTGAATTGCTCGAATTGGCTGGACGACAGGTCGGCAACTTGTCGCTGACGTTCAAGGCCGAGGAGCATCTCGATCTCGCCAACGCTTGATGGCTGACTTTTAAAGGCAGCTCGTCGAAATCTTGCGCGGAAACGGGCGCCGACTCGTTCGCGCCGGTAAAGGCAGCCACGAAATATGGTTCAGCCCAATCAACAATCGGAACTTTTCCGTTCCTCGCACCACCAAGTCCCGTCATACTGCGAACGAAGTGCTCAAGCGGGCTGGGTTGCCCAAAGCCTTTTGACATGCCCGCCGACCCCGTCGCCATCGCCCGTGATCTCATCCGCTGCCGGTCGGTGACGCCGGCGGAGGGCGGCGCGCTCGGTCTGCTCGGATCCGTCCTCGCGCGGGCGGGCTTCGCGATCGAGCGGGTGACTTTCTCCGAGCCCGGCTTTGCCGACGTGCAGAACCTTTATGCGCGCATCGGCGCGTCGCCCCCGCATTTCGTGTTCGCGGGCCACACCGATATCGTTCCGCCCGGCGACGAGTCGCTATGGACGCATCCGCCTTTCGGCGCAGACATCGCCGACGGCGTACTCTACGGACGCGGCGCCGTCGACATGAAGGGCGCGGTTGCCTGCGCGGTCGCTGCCGCGCTCGATCACCTTGCGGACCAAGGCGGCGCGCCGCGGGGCTCGGTCTCGTTTCTGATCACCGGCGACGAGGAAGGCGTCGCGGTGAACGGCACGGTCAAGCTCTTGCGATGGGCCGCGGCGCGGGGCGACCGTTTCGACCACTGCGTCCTCGGCGAACCGACCAACCCGGTCGCGCTCGGGGACATGATCAAGATCGGACGGCGCGGCTCGCTCAACGGCACACTGATCGTCACGGGGACGCAGGGCCATGTCGCCTATCCCCACCTCTCCGAGAATCCCATTCCGCGCCTGATCAAGATCGTCGACGCGCTGTTTTCCCAGCCGCTCGATCGCGGCAGCGCGCATTTCGACGCATCAAATCTGGAATTCACCTCCGTCGATGTCGGCAATCCGACCGTGAACATCATTCCGGGCGCGGCGCGCGCGCGCTTCAACATCCGCTTCAATGACTGCCACAGCCAAAGCTCGCTCAAGGCGCTGATCGAGCGGCGCGCGGAGGAAGCCGCCGGCGGCGCACGCTGGCGGATCGAATGGGAGCCCTCCAATGCCGACGCCTTCGTCACCTCGCCGGGAGCGTTCGTGACGCTCGTAAGCGAGGCGATCGCGGAGGTGACCGGGCGCACGCCGGCGCTTTCGACCTCCGGCGGCACCTCGGATGCGCGCTTCATCAAGGATTACTGTCCCGTGCTCGAGTTCGGCCTCGCCAATGCGACCATGCACCGGGTAGACGAATGCGTGCCTGCCGCAGACCTCGTCACGCTCACCGCGATCTACCGGCGGATTCTGGAGCGGTATTTCGCGTAGTCGCCTACTATCCTCCCCCGCGTAGCGGGGGAGGATAAAGACGACCGGAGGATAGAGGCGAACCGCAAGCGCGTCCGATCGCGAAAGCTCAATATTCCACGCGGACGAGGTAGAGCCCGTCGGGCGGGGCGACCGGGCCGCAGGCGCTGCGGTCGCGGGCCTCGAGCGCACGCTTGAGATCGTCGGGGCTCCATTTGCCGTCGCCGACCAGCGCGAGCGATCCCGCGATCGAGCGCACCTGATGGTGCAGGAACGAGCGCGCGGACGCATGGATGCATACCTCCTCGCCGCACCGCTCCACGTCGAGGCGATCGAGCGTTTTCACCGGCGACTTCGCCTGGCATTCGGCGGCGCGGAAGGTGGTAAAATCGTGCCGCCCGACAAGCTGCTGCGCAGCCGCATGCATTGCCGGCGCGTCAAGCGGGCGGGCGATGCGCCAGGCGCGCGAGGCTTCGAGCGCAAGCGGGGCGCGCCGGTTGACGATGCGATAGAGATAGTGGCGCTTCAGCGCGGAAAACCGGGCGTCGAACGCAGCCGGCGCGGGCTCGGCCGACAGCACCGCGACCGGATGCGGGCGCAGATGCGCGTTGATCGCGTCGCGCACGGTGTCCGCGTCCCACTCGCGGCCGAGGTCGAGATGGGCGACCTGTCCGAGCGCATGCACGCCCGCATCCGTGCGGCCCGCCCCGCGCACCGCGACGGTCTCGCCGCAGAAGGCGGCGACCGCCGCCTCGAGGACGCCCTGGACCGAGACGCTGTTCTCCTGCACCTGCCAGCCGACGAAAGGCGCGCCGTCATATTCGATCACGAGCTTGTAGCGGGGCATGGCGGCGATCAGGTCAGGACGACCCCCGGCTCGAGCGGCGTCCCGCGCAGAAATTCTGCCGCGGTCATCGGCGCGCGGCCGGCGCGCTGCAGCTGAAGGATGCGGACCGCGCCGTCACCGCAGGCGATGGTGAGCTTGTCGTCGAGCACCGCGCCGGGCGCGCCCGCGCCTTCGCCTTTCGTCGTCCGCAACACCTTCACGCGGGCAGGCGGCTTACCGCCATCCCCGCTGATTTCGAACCACGCCCCCGGAAACGGCGACAGGCCGCGGCAATGGTCGTGCACCGTCTTCCATGGCCTACTCCACGCGATTCGCGTCTCGCCCTTGTCGATCTTGGCGGCATAGGTGATCCCCGTCTCGGGCTGCGGCGTGAGCGTAAGCGCATCGCGTTCCAGCGCCGCGAGCGCCCGCACCATGAGATCGGCCCCGAGCCGCGCCAGCTGATCGTGCAGCTCGCCCGCCGTTACGTCGGGGGCGATCGCGACGCGCTCGGCCATCGCGATCGGGCCGGTGTCGAGCCCCTCTTCCATGCGCATGACCATCACCGCCGTTTCGGCGTCGCCTGCCATGATCGCCCGATTGATCGGAGCAGCGCCGCGCCACCGCGGGAGCGCCGACGCGTGCAGGTTGAAGCAGCCAAGCGGCGGCGCATCGAGAATGGACTTAGGCAGGATCAGTCCATAGGCGACCACCACCGCGGCGTCCGCCCCGTGCGAGCGGAACTCCGCCTGCGCCTCGTCGCTCTTCAGGTTCTTCGGAGTGAGTACAGGCAGGCCGAACCGCCGCGCCTCGCGCTCTACCGGGCTCGGCTGCAATTCCATCCCGCGGCCGGCCGGCTTGGGCGCGCGCGTGTAGACGGCGGCGACGTCGTGCCCGCGGCCTGTGATCTCGACCAGCGTCGGCACGGCGAATTCGGGCGTACCCATGAAGACGAGGCGCAGCGGCATATCGTATCCGAGATTTCCATCACGTCGGCGGCGGCGGAGCATACGTGAACGGGTTGATCACATCGAACCCGAGCCCCGCGAAATCCTCGGCGTCGCGGGTGGCAAGCGCCATGCGGTTGGCGACCGCGATCGCCGCGATCAGGGCGTCCATCGGTTCCATTCGCCGGCCACGACGCTCGCGGTTGACCGCCAAGCGCCCGAATTCAAGAGCGGCAGTCGCATCGAGGGGTAATATCCGACCGAGATAAAGGTCGTTCTCGAGGCGCTCGACCCATTCCCGCAGCCGCTCTTGGCGCGCACCCGGTGGAAGTCGTTCGACCCCGTAATGCAACTCGGCGAGCACCGGAGCACACAGAAAAAGGGATGCGGCCGTTTGAGCGTCTAACCACGCAATAACACCGGCGTTCGGGCGAGGCTTCGCGACCTCCGAAACGACATTCGTGTCGAGCAGAATCATTCGAAGTCCGGCGGCTCGGGAAACTCGCCCCGCACCTCGAATATCAGATCGTCAGCCCGATCCTCCGGCCTGACCAGATTGAACATTTCGGTGCCAAGCTTGCGTGGCTCTTCCGGCATTTTGAGCCCGATGCGCAGCAGCATCTTTGCCTCTTCCGAAAGGCTGCGCTTGCGCTGGCGCGCGCGCTCCTCAAGCCGGCGCTTCAATTCCGGATCGATATTGCGAATCAGCAGGTCGGTCATGCGCGCCTCGGTTTGATATCATTGATATCATGGGCGGCCGAACAATGTCCATTGCGTGGGCGGTCAAGTCCTGACCGTTTGGGGCGGGACCGAGCGTCAGGCCGGTTCGGACGTCCGCTTTGCCGCCTTGGTGAACTTCTTGACGATGCGGTCGCGCTTGAGCTTCGAAATGTAATCGATGAACAGGACGCCGTTCAGGTGGTCGATTTCATGCTGGATGCAGGTGGCGAACAGGCCCTCGGCCTGCGTCTCCTGGACCTTGCCGGCAAGATCGAGATAGCGGACGGCCACCCGCGCCGGCCGTTCCACGTCTTCGTGGATGTCCGGGATGGAGAGGCAGCCCTCTTCGTAGACCGACTTGTCTTCGGACCACCACATGATCTCCGGGTTGATGAATACCTGCGGGTTTTTCGGGTCCTCTTTTTTCGAAATGTCCATGATGACCACGCGCTTCGGCTCGCCGACCTGGATGGCCGCAAGCCCAATGCCGGGCGCGTGGTACATCGTCTCGAACATGTCCTCGATCAGGCGCTTGAGGCCTGCATCGATCTTGTCCACCGGTTCGGAGACGAGCCTTAGCCGCTTGTCGGGAAGCTTGATAATGTCGCGCAGCGCCATGCGTGCGATTTAAGCAGAGCGACCCGATGCGTCAAATGGTTCGCCCGGCGATTTGCTCCGCCCGACGCAAAACGAACCCAATCGGCTGCAAGCCTCGCCCCCGTACCCGCAAACAAACAATAGGTTGGCATGACATCGACCCCCGAGGCAGCGCCAGCTCGCCACTCGTTCGCGGACACCCTTGCCGTGTATCTGCGGCCGCGGGTGCTGATCGTCATGTTTCTCGGCTTTTCGGCCGGCCTGCCGCTCGCGCTGTCCGGCTCGACGCTGCTCGTGTGGATGCGCGAGACCGGCGTCGATCTCGGGACCATCGGCCTGTTCGCGCTGGTCGGAACGCCCTACACCCTGAAATTCGCCTGGGCCCCCGTGGTCGACGCCCTCGACGTGCCGCTCTTGTCACGCTGGTTCGGCCGGCGCCGCGGCTGGCTTTTGCTCACCCAGTTCCTCCTGATCGCGGCGATCGTCTTCCTCGGCGCGTGCGACCCTGCGAGCGCGCCGGTTCTGGTCGCGTTCGGCGCGTTCCTGGTGGCGGCCGCCTCGGCGACCCAGGACATCGTCATCGACGCGTTTCGTGTCGAAAGCCTGCCCGACAGCGAACAGGCGGCCGGGATGGCCTCGTATGTCGCCGCCTATCGAATCGGCACCCTCGCCTCGACCGCCGGCGCGCTGTTCCTGGTGAGCGGGTTCGAGGCGTTCGGCTTCAGCAAGAGCGAGGCCTGGGCGTGGGGCTATTTCACCATGGCTCTGCTCGTGGTGCTCGGTATTGCGACGACGCTTCTTGCGCGCGAACCGGAAATCTCCGCCAACGCGATGCGGCTGGACAAGAAGACCCACAATCCGCTCCAGCGGGTGGTCTCCTCGGCGGTGGGCGCATTCTCCGAATTCCTCACCCGCGACCGCGCGTTTCTCGTGCTCGCCTTCGTGATCCTCTACAAGCTATGCGATGCGTTCGCCGGGACGATGACCGCGCCCTTCGTGATCGATCTCGGCTTTTCCCGCAACGACTACGCCGCCATCGTCAAGGGCGTCGGGCTCGCCGCGACCCTCATCGGCGGGTTTGCCGGCGGCGCGCTGTTCCGCGCCTATCCGATCGCGACCAGCCTGTGGATCGGCGCGTTCCTGCAGATGGCCTCGAACTTCGTGTTCACCTGGCAGGCCTATGTCGGCGTCGAGCTCTGGGCTCTCACGATCACGATCATCGTCGAGAATTTCACCGGCGCGATCGGCACGGTGGTGTTCGTCGCTTATCTCTCGGCGCTGTGCAAAAGCCCGCTGCACACGGCGACCCAATATGCGCTGCTCACCGCGCTGGCCGCGATCGGCCGCACCTATCTCTCGTCGAGCGCAGGCTTCGTCGCCGAGGCGGTCGGCTGGGGGTCGTTCTTCATGCTGAGCGCCGTGGTGGCGCTGCCCAGTCTCGTCCTGCTCGCCTGGCTGCAGCGCGAGGGGCACTTCGCGGCACTGGCGAAGCAAGAGGAGGCCTTCGACGACCTCGATTGAGGCAATGATTTTTGCCGCGGGCAGAGTGTAATCCCCATCAGGATGTGCAGCTCGGAGAAGGAGAACGTCGATGAACCATTCACGTGTTTTCGGCCTGACGGTCGCATTGCTCGTCGCCTGCCCGCTCGTCGCGTTCGGCGCGGACAAGGCGCCGGACGTGAAAGGCAAGTGGGTTGGCAAGAGCTCCTCGATCGTGGCGGGCAGCGGCGGCCATTGGCCGACAGCGAAAGGGACGTTCGACAAGCCCGGCCTTTTTGAAAAAGACGTTGTGATCGAAGTGACGGGACAGCAGGACCGCCGCTTCTGGGGCGTAACCACGCTGTCCGGAAACGGCGAGAAGACGGACGAGCCGCTCATCGGGGAGCTTACCGGGGACGATAACAGGGACTTCGTCGTTGCCGACAGCGACGGCTACTGCGTGGGGCAGCTCAACGACGACGAGGATACGCTTTCGTTCTGTTATGCCCATGCCGGCGGCAAGTCGGGGTCGAGCGTCGTGAGCTGTACCGAGGTCAAGCGCTCGCGCTGACCTCACCGACGCGGTTGCAGGCGCACGATCCAAACGGAATCGGCCGGGATCAACCCGGCCAATTCCGCTCAATCGTCAGGAAGCGCCTGCGTAATCGGCTAGCGCCGGCCGAAACCGCCGCCGCCCGGACGGCGCGGTCTATGCGCTGACCGACGAAAGCGATGGAAAGCTGCTGCGCGTCGCTCCCGCGCGCGCTCAACGCTGATCACGTCGCGTCAGCGAGGATTCGCCGAGGCGATTTTCGCCGGCGGAGGCCGCATCTACGGAGCGTCGGGAAGTCCGGCGATCCAGGTATCCAACACCTCGATTTTCCCCGGGTCGATCGCGACCAGGTCGGCGCGGTAGCCGGGGGCGAGGCGGCCCAGCCGATCGCCGAGCCCGAGAAAGCTCGCGGGGTGCGCCGACGCAAACCGCAAGGCCGCCTCCAGCGGCGCGTCGAGCAGGCGAACGCAATTGCGAACCGCCGCCGCCATGCTCAACACAGACCCCGCCAAAGTCCCGTCGCTGCGCGTGCATTGTCCGTCCCTGACCGTGATCTCGTCGCCGTAGAGGGCGAAGCCTGAGCGGCGTCCCCCCACAGGCGGCATCGCATCCGTCACCAGCATGGGCCGGGCTGCGCCCCGCAAGGCGAGGCGGAGCATGGCGGGATCGACATGGGCTCCGTCCACGATCATGCCGAACCACGCATCGGGCGATTCCAGCGCGGCCGCGATCGGGCCCGGTTCGCGGCTGCCGAGCGGGCGCATCGCGTTGAAGAGATGCGTGAAGCCGGTGAGCCCCTCCGCCATCGCGGCGCGCGTCTCGGCATAGGTCGCCATCGAGTGGCCGAGGCATACGCGCACGCCCGCATTCGCCAGCCGGCGGATGAACCCCTCCGGCGCCCGCTCGGGCGCGAGGGTGACGACGGTCACGCCCCGCCGCGGCGCGGCGAGCATCGCGCCGTCCTCCGCGGTCGGAATGCGGATGTAGCGCGGGTCATGCACGCCCGGCCGCTCCGGCGACAGGAACGGACCTTCGAGATGAATGCCGAGAATGCCGGGGTCGACGCCGACCAACTCCTGCACGGCGGCAACCGCAGTCTTCGTCTTTTCCGGGGTGTCCGTGATCAAGGTCGGCAGCAGCGCCGTTGTGCCGAATCTGCGATGCGCGGCGGCGATGGCGCGAATGCCTTCAACGGTCGGCGCGTCGTTGAACAAGACGTCGCCGCCGCCATTGACCTGCACGTCGATGAAACCCGGCGCGAGCCAAATCCCTTCCGGCAGGTCGCGCATTTCCATGCTGGCTGACGCCTCGCTCCGCGGCGCAAGCCCGACGATCCGCGCGCCATCCATGACGACTGCGGTGTCGCGGTGGAGGACGGCGCCGTCGAACACAAAATCCGCCGCAACGGCGTGCTGCGTCGCTGTGCTCATCGGGTGCGCGTCACCTTCTGCAAATGGCGGGGCCGATTGACGTCCGCGCCGCGCTGTTCGGCAATACGGATTGCGAGCGCATAGAAGCTCTGGATCAGGCACACGGCGTCGGCGTCCGGGTGATCGGGCGCAAGCATCGGCAGCCGCCCGGCGGCCGGCTCGCCATGCTCGACCGACAGAAGCGCCGCCCCCTTGCCGCGCAGATCGGCCGCAAGTTCGCGCATGCCGGCTGCGGCTGCATCGGTCGGCATGAACATCAGAATGGGGTAGAGCGGCGATACCAGCGCCACGGGGCCGTGCTGGAACTCCGCGCCGCTGAACGCCTCGGCGTGAAGATTGCAGGTCTCCTTGAGCTTCAGCGCCGCCTCGCGCGCGATCGCGAGCGTCGGCCCGCGGCCGATGGTGATGAGGCTGCCCGCCTTCGACAATATGTCGAGGGCGGAACGCCAGTCGAGCTCCATCGCGGCCGCGAGGCGATCGGGCAATCGGTCGATCGCTCCGCGCATCGCGGCGTCGTCAGTCCAGGCGGCGGTCAAGCGCAACAGCACGGCGAGCGCCGCGATAAAGGATTTCGTCGCTGCGATGCTCAGCTCGGGTCCCGCCGCCATCGGCATCACGAGATGGCAGGCAGCGGCCAACGGGCTTTCGGTATCGTTAACAATGGCGGCGGTCAGCGCGCCGGCCGCATTGGCCATCGCCGCGAACTCGGCGAGGTCGTCGCTGCGCCCGGACTGCGAAATGGTCAGAAGCAGTTGGTCCTTGAGCTGCATGCGCCGGGCATAGACGGTGGCGATGTTCGGCGCGGCGGCGGCGACCGGGATGCCGAGATAGCGCTCGATCAGGTGCTTGCCGAACGTCGCCGCATGCGCCGAGCTCCCGCGCGCGCATGTGACGACGATCTGCGGCGGCTTGCGCCGGCACCAGGCGGCGAGCTCGGCCATCGGTTCCGACAGCTCTTGTTGCCGCCGCACTGCGGCGGGGGCTTCGCGAAGCTCCGCCGCCATTCCGATCTCGCCGGTCATAACCGATGTCCCCATGCGGCCGATTGGCGGCCTAGGCCGCAACCTGTTCGGCCGCAGCCCGCGCCAGATGCAACGCCCCGTCAAGCTCATCACCGGCGGGCGGCACAAGGGACGCCCGGGTGGTCGCCGACGCCCATTCTTCCATGTGGGGAGCAAGGCCGCCAACCAGCGCCAACCGATGTGCGCCAAGCGCCGCCAGGCGCGCCGCGAGAGCGTCGACATGCGCCGCAGCAAGCCGCATCAGTTCGATCCCGGCGGCATCGCCAAGTTTGGCGTGCTCGACGACGAAAGGCGCGAGCGTGCCGAAATCGCCCGGGGACGCCTCGGACGCCCAGCGCACGATCGCGTGGGCATCGCCCTCGAATTGCTCGAAGAGGGCCCCGAGCAGGCCGGTCCATGCCATCCGGCCGTCACGCGCCCACAAGACCCGGCGTAAGGCCTCGCAGCCAAGCCAGGCGCCGCTCCCCTCGTCGGAGATCGGCAGCCCCCAGCCGCCAACCCGGCAGTGACGCCCGTCGAGTTCGGCCCAGCCGATCGTCCCGGTGCCAACCACGATGACCCCTCCATTACGTCCGCCATGCGCGCCGACGCAGGCGGCATGCGCATCCGCCGTGATCAGCGTGCGGCCGAACGGAAGACGCTTTGCTTGCGCCGCCGCCAGATCGGCCGGCTCGCTTGCGCCCGCAAGCGCCAGACAGGCCGTGATCCGCGGCAGGTCGAACGAGGAGAGGCCCGCCTGCTCAAGGCACAAAAGCGTGGCTTGAAGGACGGCGGCAAGGCTCGTGTCCAGCCCAAGCCGGATATTGGCGGGGCCGGTTACGGCCTCGCCCAACCGCGCGCCGGAGAGCGCGCACAACCGCGCGCGGCATTTTGTTCCGCCGCCGTCAACGCCGAGAAGGAGCGCGTCTGTTTTCAAGGTCGTTCATTCGCAATGGTTTCAATGCTAAACGCGCAAGAACGATTCTCGATCGAACACGTTGTTGTGGATGTGCCACCTGTCGTAAGGCCTATGGAAACCGAACGCGCAAGCCCCCGCTATTCCGGCATCGACCTCTGGGAACCGGGCGAAATCCTCGATGCGATGATCGAGGCGCAGTTCGCCGCCGTCGCCGCGACTCGCGCCGCCCGGCCAGCCTTGGAACGCGCAGCACGCGCCATGGAGGCGCGGATTCGGTATCGCGGGCGGTTGGTCTATGCCGGCGCCGGCACGTCGGGACGGCTGGCCGTGCAAGACGGAGCCGAACTGATGCCGACCTTCAGTTGGCCCGAGCAGCGCCTCGTGCTCTTGATGGCCGGCGGCAAGGAAGCCCTCCTGCGATCGATTGAAGGGGCCGAAGACGAGGTGAGCCGCGCCGAGCGCCTCGTCCGCGAGCACGTCATCGACGGCAAGGACGCGCTCATCGCCGTGGCGGCGAGCGGCACGACCCCATTCACGCTCGCCTGCTTGCGCGAGGCGAAGCGGCGCGGAGCCCTGACCATCGGGATCGCGAACAATCCCGGCACGCCCGTGCTGCTGGAGGCAGATCACCCCATCTGGCTCGACACCGGCGCCGAGCCGATCGCGGGTTCGACCCGCCTGAAGGCGGGCACCGCACAAAAGATCGCGTTGAATCTGCTCTCCACGCTTGTGATGATTCTGCTTGGCCGCGTGTATCAAGGGCTGATGGTCGACGTCCAGGCCGTCAACGAGAAACTCGTGCGCCGCAGCGAGGACATGCTGGTTCGGCTGACCGGGGACAGCCATGAGGCCGCGCGTGATGCGCTGCAACATGCGCATGGAAGCGTCAAGCTTGCGGTCATGCTGCTGCGCGGCTGCAAGCCGGAGGAAGGTGCGCGGCTGATCGATTCAGCCGGAGGCAAGCTCCGTTCGGCGCTCGCCATGTTCGAGCGGCACGAGACGGACGCGGCCTGATTCGCCGCGATGAAGCCGGCCCGCGTGGCCGGGGGTCGGCCGTCCCAGGCCCCTTTGGAAACCGGCCACATGCGGCGGCTGCAACTCGTCAAATCGCGCCGCCGCTCCTGGGCCGTCTCAGCGGCAGGTCGCAAAGCAGGCCTGTTGCTGGCTGGTGCAATTCAAGCGGCATTGAACCGGCTCGTTCCCTTGAACCTGGTCGATGCGACCGGTCGACGGCGCCGTAATGGTGTCGGGCGTCGTCGACTGGCCACGAAGCGCCGAGATCGGACATACGCTGGCGCATTGCTGGTATTGTGAGTTGCAGTTGCCGATGCACGCGGTTGATACTTGCCCCTGGGCCAGCCGCAGGGCTTTCTCGCCGCCGATCGCAGAACCGGAAAAACCGGTCGCCAGCAAAATGCTGAGAGCGAGGGCGTATTTCACGTGCGACCTCCTTTGGTCTGGTTGCGAACGAGGCGATCGAGACAGGAGCGGCAGGCGAACACGCCGCGCGCGGGGTGTCGTACCAGTTCGCCTCGCCCGTGGCCACCAACGTCGTCAGCCGAGAGGCCGCGCGCATCGTCGCCATATGGTCCCAGGTAGCCGCAAAACGAGCGTTTGACCTCGGTCAAGGTTGCGGCAACCCGTCTCATTCATACTTCGTCCATGAGCGTGATCGCGCTCGCGGAGCGCAATGTCCCTCGTTATACGTCCTACCCCACTGCGCCGCATTTCACCGGCGACGTGGGCAGGTCGACTTATGCGGCCTGGCTTTCCGCCGTTCGCGCGGACGCTACGCTGTCGCTCTACCTGCATGTCCCCTACTGCACCGAGATTTGCCGCTATTGCGGGTGCCACACCAAGGCGACGCGGCGCAGCGAGCCGCTCGACGCCTATTCCGATGCGCTGATCGACGAAATCGACCTGGTCGCCGCAAGGATTGCGAGCCACCGTGTGCTTCATCTCCATTGGGGCGGCGGAACGCCGTCGATCCTCGGTCCCGAGCGGCTGGCGAGGATTGTGGGAGAGATCGCTGCTCGCTTCGACCTGTCGTCCCTTGTCGAGCACGCGATCGAACTCGACCCGCGGCAGGTCACGTTGCCGCTGGCGCAGGCGCTCGCCAAGTTCGGAATAACCCGCGCGAGCCTCGGCGTGCAGGAGTTTGCGCCGCATGTGCAGGAGGCGATCGGGCGTATCCAGCCCTTCGCGACCGTTCGCGCGGCGGCCGACGCGCTGCGCGCCGCCGGGATCGCCCGCATCAACGCCGATCTGATGTACGGATTGCCCGGCCAGACCATCGCGGACGTGGAGGCGACGGCCGACCTTGCCGCCTCGCTGCGGCCCGCCCGCCTGGCGCTGTTCGGCTATGCGCATGTGCCGTGGTTCAAGGCCAATCAAAAGCTGATCGATGAGACGACGCTGCCGCGCCCGGCCGAGCGGATCGAGCAGGCGCGCGCGGCGTCGCGCCGGCTTGCGCAAAACGGCTATGCGCCGATCGGGCTCGACCATTTCGCTTTGCCCGACGATGAATTGGCGGTCGCGGCGCGAACCGGCCGTCTGCGACGGAATTTCCAGGGCTACACGACCGACCTCGCGGAGGCGCTGATCGGACTCGGGGCCTCGGCGATCGGCAACCTGCCGCAGGGCTTCGCTCAGAATGCCGTCGATATCGCCGGCTATGCGCGCGCGGTGTCGCAGGGCTCCTTCGCCACCGTGAAGGGCGTGGCCGTTTCCGCAGACGATACGCTGCGCGCCGCCATCATCGAGCGCCTGATGTGCGATCTCGCCGTCGATCTCGACGGACTGCCGGCGCGACCGGCCGGCGCAGTGACGTTCGAGCACGAACTTGCCGATCTCGGAGCCCTCGCCGCGGCGGGCCTGATCGCGATCGACGAACGCCGCATCACCGTGACCGAGGAAGGTCGGCCCTTCGTCCGGCTCGTGGCGGCGGCGTTCGACGCCTATCTTCCGCAAGACCGCTCGCGCCATCCGATCGCGGTTTAGACGTTTCCGCTCGGGTTCAACCCTATCCGTCCCGCGGAAGCGGGAATCCAATTTTTTGATTCTGGGTCCCCGCTTGCGCGGGTACGAACGGATTCTCGATTCAACTTCACAGACGGTTGGGACGACGGACGCTCGTCGGCGAAGTCGGGACCGTCGTGCGCCGGGCTGCGGCTCATGCTCAGGCGAGCATTCCCCACTCTTCACGACCAAAGAAAAACCCTCGGGTCGAAACCCGAGGGTTTTTCTTCCCTGGAAGGCGGGTCGACATTCGCGTGCGCCGGCGCACGCTGTTATCAGCCGATCCGGGCGGCGGCGCCGGCGGTTGCACGGGCGCCGGGCTCGGGCCGGCAAGTTCCGGATAGTCTTTCAGCAGGCTCGCGCCATAGAGCGGCTTGAAGCTTGGCGTACAGGCTTTGCCGGCTGAGCCCCAGCAATCCCGCGGCCGCTGTTCGGTTGCCGCCTGCCAGATCGAGGGCGGCGCGAACATAATTCACAACGGCGACGGCTATTACGTGCGCGTTTGCTGAAACCGAGCGGATCGGGACGCGACCGGACGACATTGCGGTCGCGACGAAAGGCCGGAGTTTCCGGCGCGCTCGATGATGCCGAAAACCGGCAACGCAGACGCTCAGCGCAGGCCCGTCAGAATAGAGATCAGGCTGCGATCAAGCGTGCGCTGCGCGATGGTCGAAAAAATGGCTTGCCCTATGGCCTGGCCTACGAAGCGAGACATCTCGTGGTGTCCGTTGCTCTGCTGGCCGTTGGCGCGGCCAGCCCTTGGCGGCGCAATGCTTACATTGCCGACGCCATCGCCACCTGCCCCGTTCACGGGTCGATTCGCAGTAATTTGCTCGATGATGCCATCGAGCGGATTTGCGCCGGTGTCGTAGTGAACGATCATCGACCAAGCCCGTTGATTGACCTCGACGTGGATCACGTCGTCGAGCGCCAGCACTTTCTTCTCGATTTCACCGGCGGACGCCGGATCGCGCTGTAGCTGCGGGACCTTGAAACGTACCCGTCCCGGGACGTGGTGGACGCAATATGCCATGCCACCCTCCTTTGATACATCGATACATCCCGCTAAGCGTCTCGCCTGGATTGGCGGGCCGCAGCGCGACTTGCTTGCCAGCTGGTGGAGCGGCACATCCGCACGCTCGAGCGACGAGTATTAGGCTGCGTTAATCAAAGTCAAGACTTGCTAAAGCTATTTATAATTAATATAAACTTGCGATAGTTTTGCATCGTTCCAATATATGGAGCTTGGCCGAGTTATCGCGAAAGATTTATGACGAACAACAACAAAAGATAGCGCTCGCGCCGAGCCGCTGGAAGGCGTCGGGAACGCCGAACGTCCGTTATCGCGACTCGGATCACGGGCGAGAAAGCTTCGCCGGGGCGACGCGGAACTGAGCGGCCTCGTCTCACATCGTCGCAAGACGAGCCTGGCCCGCACCGGACGCGAACGACAGAGGCCCGACGCGAACGAGAGCGGCTTTCAACCGGTAAGAGCCGTTCGTGTATCCGTTAAACTCGATTGTCCTTCAGACAATGAGCCGCGAAGCTTCGCTCGTTCCAACTCAGTTTTCGGGAACGCTTCGGCGGACAGCGCACGGCCGAGCAGAGCCAATGTCGTTCCATTGTGGAGCACAGCCGCGGCGATGGGGGAGAGAAAGCCGGCCGAAGCCGCGACGAAGAGAGCCGTGTTGATGCTGATCGCCGCGCGGAAGTTGCTGCGGATCATGCCCATCGCGTTCAGGGCGGCCTCGCGCGCCTCCGCGACGGCCGCGAGGCGATCGTCGAGCAGCACAATGTCCGCCGTCGCGCGTGCGATGTCCGCCCCGAGCGGCATTGCGATTCCCACATCCGCGGTGACCAAAGCCGGAGCATCATTGATGCCGTCGCCCACAAAGGCGATTCTGTGCCCCTCACGCCGCAAGCCCTGCAGGATCGCCGCCTTTTCTTCCGGCTGCAGCTCGGCGATGACCTTGTCGATTCCGATCTTTTCGGCGAGCGCATCCGCTCTCGCCTGGCGATCGCCGCTGAGCATGATCAGCGTATCGACCCCTGTTCTGCGAAGGCGCGCCATCGTC
>DASUPI010000100.1:0-6787 GCA_036281135.1 Rhodoplanes sp.
TCGAGCACGACGGCGGCGCATTCCGGATCGTCCCTGCCGAGCGGGGCGGCCGCTTCGATCACGGTGACCGCGGCGCCAAGCCTTCGGAACGCCTGGCCGAGTTCAAGCCCGACCGGGCCGCCGCCGATCACGACGAGGCGCCGGGGACACTCTGTCAGGTCAAAAACGGTCTCGTTGGTGAGATAGGGCGTATCGGCGAGCCCCGGGATGGGCGGCGCCGCGGGCGCCGAGCCGGTCGCGACGACGAAGCGGCGGGCCTTGATCTCGGTCTCGTCGACGACGACGGTGTCTCGGTCGGCGAAGCGGGCATGGCCCCTCAGCACCCGCACGCCGAGCCCGGCGAACCGGGCGGCCGAATCGGTCGGCGCAATCGCCGCGATCACGTCATGCACGTGGGCGTGGACGGCGGCGAAGTCGATCGCGGGCGCGCCCGCATGGATGCCGAAGCGCGGCGCATCGGCGAGCCACTTCGCATGCTTGCCGGCTGCGATCAGCGCCTTGGAGGGAACGCAGCCGTAATTGAGGCAATCGCCGCCCATCTTGCCCTGTTCGACCAGAACGACGGGAACGCCGAAAGCGGCCGCGGCGGCCGCGACCGAAAGACCGCCCGACCCGGCCCCGATCACGCAAATATCCGGTCTGAGCAGCTCTGCCATCGTCTGCGGCCTCTCGCCGATGGTATCCGGGAAACCCGCGCGACCGCTCGTTGCCGTCCCTCGGGTTTGATCATGCAACGTTCCGCCCGCGTGCCGCCCTCCACCGTTTGACTGCGAGCGGAACCAGGGCAACCACCCCGACCGCCGCCAAAGCGGCGATCAATTCGGGCGTCAGGGCGAGCCGCAGGTCGAAATCGATCCGGCAAGGCTCGTGCCCGGCGGCGAGGCAGGCCTGGTAGGCAGACGCCTGGGCCGCAATCGCGCTGTCGAGGCCGGCTCCGAACAGAGCGAAGGCGAAGGTGAGCGGGATGATTCCGAGCGCGGTCGCGCCGACGAACACGGCGAAGCGGACCCCGAACAAAGCCGGCGCGATATTGACGAGCCAGAAAGGAAACAGCGGCACGAGCCGGAGGAACAAGAGGTAGCTGAAGGCGCCGCGGCGAAAGCCGTCGGCGAGTTTCTCCGCGAACGGGCCGGCCCGCTTGACGAGCCATCCGCCGAGGGCCGACCGGCCGATGAAGAAAATGAGGGAGGCTCCCGTCGTCGCCCCGA
Source organism: Rhodoplanes sp. (assembly GCA_036281135.1). Lineage (GTDB taxonomy): Bacteria > Pseudomonadota > Alphaproteobacteria > Rhizobiales > Xanthobacteraceae > Rhodoplanes. The sequence continues at coordinate 1,209 of DASUPI010000100.1, forward strand.
TGAAGGCGCCGAGACCGCCGGCGAGCGGACCAAACAGAAGGCCGCCCGACACCGTGAGCAGCGCCGCGCCGGGAACCGACAGCGCGACGACGCCGACATAAAGGGCGACGAAGCCCAGGAATGCCGCCAACGGACGCTCGGCGACAAAGGCGTTGATCGCTGCGCGGTGGCGGATCAACGTCGCAAGCGATAATTCGCGATGCAGGCCCGTCGCAAAGACGAGCAGGCTTGCGCACACGACCACCGCGAGCAGCGCAAGCGTTGCCCATCGGCGCGCTCTGGAGGAGCGGGTGTCGCGGTCATCGCGGATTGAGGGCGCCTTTCACAACCGAGTCGAGAAGCGTGAGGCACTACGGCCTTGATGTGCCTTCGTTCTATAGCGGCTCTATGTAACGCAGGCCCCCATGCGCGAGCGCAAGCTCACCGCCATTTGACAAGCAGCCCGACCATCCCTCGCGCCCGCGTGATGCAATCGGTCCGCAGCCGACTTGCATTGACGCGAACAAGCCCCTCCCGTATAAGCCCCGGAACTTTCCCGAACGCGCGATCCGCGACAGAGTTGATCTGCGAAATGCTGCCGAAAGGCGCCGGCGTCTGCGCGAACGCTTGAGCACGAAATGCGGAGACGAGACCCGTGAAGCGGACCTATCAGCCGAGCAAACTGGTGCGCAAGCGCCGACACGGTTTCCGCGCCCGGATGGCGACCAAGGGTGGCCGCAAAGTCATCAATGCTCGGCGCGCGCGCGGCCGCAAGCGGCTCAGCGCGTGACGGCGCCGATGTCGGTCGGGCGTCGGTTCCATGGAGCGGGTGAAGCAGCGGTCGGACTTTCTCGCCGCCGCCGGGGCGAAGGCTCCGGGGCTCGCCCTCATTCTGCAGGCGCGTGAGCGCAACGACGCCGGTCCCCCGCGGGTCGGCTTCACGGTGTCGCGCAAGGTCGGCACGGCGGTCGAGCGCAATCGGGTTCGCCGCCGGCTGCGCGAAATCGTGCGGCTTTCCGCCGCGGGCCGGCTGCACTCCGGCAAGGACTACGTACTGATCGGTCGACGCGCCGCGCTCGACTTGCCTTTCGATCGATTATGCGCGGACTTTCTCGGCGCCTTGGCCCGCGTGCATCGGGGTCGCCGCGCGGACAAGAAAGCGCCTATGCCTGCGCCGATGCAAACAACGAAGCCGGCCGTCGGCGAGAGCACGCAATGAACGATCACAAGAATACGATAGTGGCCATCATCTTGTCGGGGGCCGTTCTGCTCGTCTGGCAGTATTTCTTCGGTCTGCCGCAAATGGAGAAGCAGCGCCAGGAGGCCCTGCAGCGTCAGCAGCAGCAGACGCAGCAGCAGTCGCAACCGACGCCGACGCAGCCGACCCAGCCGACGCCGACCCAATCCACCCCGCAGCCGTCGGGCGGAGCGCCAACGCCGGGAAGCGCGCCCCCGCAGGGCTCTGCGCCTACGCCCGCACCCGCGGATTCGCGCTCGCGCGCGGCCGCGCTCGCCGCCGGCGCGCGCGTCGCCATCAATACGCCGAGCATCAAGGGGTCGATCGCGCTCAGAGGCGCGCGCATCGATGATGTCGCGCTGACGCGCTATCGCGAGACCGTCGATCCGAACTCGCCGGCGATCGTGCTGCTGTCGCCGTCCGGCACGCCCCATCCCTTCTATGCCGAGTTCGGCTGGGTCGGCGCTGGGGGACAGCCGCTCAAGCTCCCAGGCGCGGACACGGTGTGGCGGCAGGAGGGCGCGGGACCCCTGAGCGTCGGCAGGCCGATCACGCTCGTCTACGACAACGGTGAAGGCCTCGCCTTCCGGCGCACCATCAGCGTCGACGACAAATACCTTTTCACCGTGCAGGACGAGGTGACCAACAACGGAGCCGCGCCCACGACGCTCTACCCGTACGCGCTGGTCTCCCGCCACGGCACGCCGCAGACGCTCGGCTACTACATTCTGCATGAAGGCTTGATCGGCGTGCTGGGCGACCAGGGCCTGCAGGAGGTGACCTACAGCGCCATCGACGACAAGAAGGCGATAAGCTTCAATATCACCAATGGATGGCTCGGGATCACGGACAAATACTGGGCGGCGACCTTGCTGCCCGACCCGAAGGCGCATTTGCAGGCGCGCTTCTCCGCCGGCTCGTTCAACAACATGAAGAGCTTTCAGGCCGACTATCTGCTCGATGCGATGACCGTCGCGGCAGGATCGAGCGTAAGCGCGAGCGGAAGGCTCTTCGCCGGCGCCAAGGAGGTGAGCGTCGTCGACAACTACGACAAGAACCTCAAGCTCAACCGGTTCGAACTGCTGATCGACTGGGGGTGGTTCTATTTCATCACCAAGCCGATGTTCATGGTGATCGATTTCTTCTTCCGCTGGACCCACAATTTCGGCGTCGCCATCCTAATCGTCACCGTGCTGGTGAAGATCCTGTTCTTCCCGCTCGCGAACAAGTCCTACGCATCGATGGCGAAGATGAAGGCGGTTCAGCCGCAGATGTTGACGATCCGCGAACGCTGGCCGGACGACAAGGTCAAGCAGCAGCAGGAATTGATGGAGCTGTACAAGCGCGAGAAGATCAATCCGATCGCAGGCTGCCTGCCGATCGTGATCCAGATCCCGGTCTTCTTTGCGCTCTACAAGGTGCTGTTCGTCACGATCGAGATGCGCCATGCGCCGTTCTTCGGCTGGATCAGGGACCTCTCGGCGCCAGATCCGACCAATGTGTTCAACCTGTTCGGATTGCTGCCGTTCGATCCGACGGTCATCCCGGTGATCGGCGCGTTCCTGCATATCGGCGCTTGGCCGCTCATCATGGGCGTGACCATGTGGGTGCAGATGAAGCTCAACCCGGCGCCGCCCGATCCGACGCAGAAGATGATCTTCGACTGGATGCCGGTGATTTTCACCTTCATGCTGGCGAGCTTCGCAGCCGGCCTCGTGATCTACTGGGCGTGGAACAACACGCTCTCGGTGATCCAGCAGGCGGTGATCATGCGGCGGCACGGCGTCAAGATCGAGCTGTGGGACAACGTGAAATCGTTTATTTCCAAGCGCAAGACGCAGGAGTGACCGGTTTGCCGGCCGGCGTGAGAGCAAGCCCACTCATGCCCGAGCTGTCGTTCAGCCCCAAAGAAATCGCCGAAGGACGCAAGCTGTTCGCCGGCGAATGGCGCTTTGTGTCGGCGGCCGCATCCGTGGCCGCCCTGCCGCCGCCGCGCGGGATCGAGGTGGCCTTCGCCGGGCGCTCGAATGTCGGCAAGTCGAGCCTCGTCAATGCGCTCACCGGCCGGCATGCGCTCGCGCGCATCTCGCACACGCCCGGGCGCACGCGGGAACTGATCTTCTTTTCCGCCGTCGACCGCTGGAAGCTCGTCGACATGCCGGGCTACGGTTACGCCGCCGCCGCCAAGACGAAAATCGCCGCCTGGACCGACCTGATCCGCGCCTATCTGCGCGGTCGCGCCAATCTCGCGCGCGTTTATGTTCTGGTCGATGCGCGGCACGGCATCAAAAGCCCCGACGAGGCGGTGTTCGATCTTCTCGACGAAGCCGCGGTGAGCTACCAGGTCGTGCTGACTAAGGCCGATCAGGTCGCAGCGGAAGCGCTCGCGGACTGCATCGAAACAACCGCCGCGGCGCTCGCAAAGCGGAAGGCTGCGTTTCCCGAGGTGCTCGCGACCTCCGCGCGCGCAGGGTCGGGCATCGCCGAGCTCCGCGCGGCCGTCGCAAAACTGGTGGCCGAGCACGCCGGACGGAGGTGAGTCATGGCGACAGGACTGCTCGTCGTTCTGGCGGGGCTGATGGGCGCCGGCGGGGTCGTGCTTGCGGCCGCCTCGGCGCACGCCGTCACCAATGCAGGCCTCGACAGCGCAGGCTACATGCTCTCCCTGCATGCGGCGGCCGTGCTCGGCGGCGCCGCCGTTCTGAACTCCGGCATGATATGGCGGCCGCTCGGCGCGATCGCGCTGTTCGGCCTGGTGCTCGGCGCGCTTCTGTTTGCCGGCGACATCGCGCTGCGGGCTTTTGCAGGCCATCGGCTGTTTCCCATGGCGGCGCCGACCGGGGGCACGATCATGATCGTGAGCTGGCTCGCCTTCGCCGTTGCGGCGATCGTCGGCCTGTCGCGCGGCGCGTGAGCGTGAGCGCGGCGTTCGCGCCGAGCGCGGTTTCCACTCGGTCGGAAAATGCTTTAGAAGCGCGCGCGAGATTGCGCCGTTGGAACCCCTCCACCGATTCGAAATTCCCCGCCCGCGAGGATGCTGATATGGCCGTGGCCCCGCACGAAATCGCCCAAGTACTGATCGAGGCGTTGCCGCACATGCAGCGCTACGACGAAGAGGTCGTGGTGGTAAAATATGGCGGCCACGCCATGGGCGAGGAGCATGCCGCGCGCAGCTTCGCGCGCGACATCGTGCTGCTCGAACAGACCGCGATCAATCCCGTGGTCGTGCATGGCGGCGGGCCGCAGATCGGCGACATGCTCAAGCGGCTCGGCATCAAGTCGGAATTCGCCGGCGGCCTGCGCGTCACGGACGCCGCCACCATCGAGATCGTGGAAATGGTGCTCGCCGGCTCGATCAACAAGCGGATCGTCGGCTTCATCAACGAGGCGGGCGGCAAGGCGGTCGGCTTGTGCGGCAAGGACGGCAATATGGTGCTGGCGCGCAAGATCGGCCGCACCGTGGTCGATCCCGGCTCCGCCATCGAAAAGATCGTCGATCTCGGTTTTGTGGGCGAGCCGGAGAAAGTCGATACGACGGTGCTGAACCAGATCCTTGGGCGCGAGCTGATCCCGGTGCTGGCGCCGGTCGCGGCTTCGGCTGCGGGCGGCACCTATAACGTCAACGCCGACACGTTCGCCGGCGCGGTCGCCGGCGCGCTCAAGGCCAAGCGACTGCTGCTGCTGACCGACGTGCCGGGCGTGCTCGACCGCTCGAACACGCTGATCAAGGAACTGTCGGTCGCGGAGGCGCGGCGGCTGATCGCGGACGGCACCATTTCCGGCGGCATGATCCCGAAGGTCGAGACCTGCATTTACGCGCTCGAAGCAGGCGTCGAAGGCGTAGTCATTCTCGACGGCAAGGTCGAGCACGCGGTGCTGCTCGAGCTCTTGACCGACCACGGCGCGGGGACGTTGATCCGGCGTTAGGGGCGATCTTTCAGAAAAGTCCGCTGAAACGACAAAGCGCCCGAATCGATCCGCGATCGCGCGGATCAGGCCGGGCGCATCAAGTCGACGACGCAATCACGCGGCGCGCGTTTACTTCTCGCCGGTCGCCTCGATAACGTCGTCAAGGGTTCGCAGGCCGGTGCGCGGCGTATTGACCAGCACCGCCATGTTGCCCGGCTTGTGCAGGTTCTTCCACATCATTTGGTGGGCCTTGGGGATCTGCTCCCAGGTGAAGACCTCGCTCATGCACGGATCGACGCGGTGGTCGAGCACGAACTGGTTCGCCGCCGAGGCCTGCTTGAGGTGGGCGAAGTGCGACCCCTGAATGCGCTTCTGCCGCATCCACACATAACGGGCGTCGAAAGTGATGTTGTAGCCCGAGGTGCCGGCGCAGAACACGACCATGCCGCCGCGC
>DASUPI010000101.1:0-3097 GCA_036281135.1 Rhodoplanes sp.
CGGCAGGATGCCGAGCAGGTTCTGCACGTGATGGCCGATTTCGTGGGCGATCACATAGGCCTGCGAAAACTGGCAGGCCTTTTCGGTTTCGCAGGCGCCGAAGCGCCGCTGCAAATCCTCGAAGAACGACGTGTCGAGATACACTTGGCGGTCGTTCGGGCAATAGAACGGCCCCATGGCGGCTTGGGCGAACCCGCAGGCCGACGAGGTCGCCTCCGAGAACATCACGAGCCGCGGAGGCTGATAGCGCGTATTGCCCTGCGCGAACACTTCCGTCCACTGCACCTCCGTGCTGCCGAGCACCGCGGAGACGAACTCCTTCATTTGGTCGGAGGGCGCATTGCCCGTTCTCGCCGTATCGGAAGCCGACGGCGGTTGCGATTGCTGGCCGCCGGTCAGGACTTCCGCCCCGCCGATCAGGAGACGGGGATCGATCCCGAGCGCCCACCCGATCAGGCCGAGCACGAGGAGCGTCCCGATCCCGATCCCACCGCGGCGCATCCGCACGCCACGGCGGTCGTCGATGTTCTCGCTGCTCGGCAGTTCATCAATACGCATGATCGACCCTCTGTGGCGACCTGAGCGGACCGGTAGGACGCGCGGCGCGCCTGCGCCGCGCGTTCATCGCATCTGGTCGAGATCGGCCGCGGTGGGAAGCCGGCCCCGGGGCGTCAGCTTGTCGACGACGCCCGGGAGAACCTGCGACAATTGCCGGATGAGTTCTTCTTCCGACATGCCGGACCGCTCGGCGAGCGTCTTGATGATGTTTGGGCCGAGCGCGTTTCCCACTTCGCCGGGGGTCACCGGTTCGTTCGGCCCGGCGCCGATCCAAGTATCGGCCGTCTTGCCTTGGCCCGCCTGCCGGAAGCGATCGAGCAGACCGCCCAGACCCTCGAGCAGACCGCCACCCTCGCCGGCCGGCGCGCGCGTCGGGTCTGCGGTGACGGGCGGCGTTTCGCGGCCGCCGCTTCTGAACAATGCGCCCGACGCGAGCAGTGCGAGGAGGGCGAGCATCAGCGGTTTGGAGACCTTGCCCCCGGGAACCGCGGAGCCCAGCACGTCATCGAGGAATCCCATCATTTGCTCCCTTTGAGTTTGATCTTGATCGGACACGGCGGGGGGCGGCGCGCACCCCCGCGCACCCGCGTCACACGGCGCGTCGCCCGCTCACCGCGTGATAGATCCACAGCACGACAATCGAGCCGATGACCGCGACGATCATGCTGTAGAGGTTGACGCCCGTGACGCCGGAGGCGCCAAACGCGCTGAAAATCATGCCGCCGACGATCGCGCCGATAATGCCGAGCGCTAAATTCAGCCACAGGCCCTTGCCTTCCCTGTCGACGATCCGGCTTCCGATAAAGCCGGCGATCAGGCCGAGAATGATCCAAGCGAGAATGGACATGGGTGTCTCCTTCGTTGGCACGGTGCAATGAAAACGCGGCAGCTCGTACTTTCCTAAATGGTGCGCGCGCGGACGGTTTCGAGGATTCGTCGAATCGGCGCCATGCGAAAGCTTAATGGCCCATCAATACTAGCCATGGATCAGTCGCAATCGCCTGATGCTTGCAATCTGGCGCTGCTAACTTATCAAATACTTAGCAAATCTGCCGCGTATATGCGGCGCGGGCGGCGGTCGGCTTCAATTTAGCGTGAGCCGACGGGTGCGCCGCGATATGCGGGGCGGAGGAGACGGTTTTCTTCCGGCCGCGCGCGCGAACGGCGAACTCCCGGGCTGCGACGCTTCCGCGGACCTTCTCGAAATGCGCGTCAAGCTCAAACGGCCGGCAAAGTCTTCGCGTAACCGAGGAAGCGTTTGGCCGAAAATACCGCGAGCGAGACCAGCGGGGCCCCCAGGGAGGCGACCGCCACCTTGACGAGGTATTGGCCGAGAATGGCCGGCCCGAGCGGAAACGATCCGTAGAACGCGATGGTCATGAACACGACGGTATCGAATAACTGTCCCACCAGCATTCCGACAAAGGCGCGCACGACGAGCGGCGCTTTCCCGCGTGTCAGGTCGCGCATTTTGAGGAAGCCCCACAAGTCGAGATATTGGCTCGCGAAGTAAGCGAGCCATCCTGCGAGCCAGATGCGCCACGAGGAGCTGAGCACGATCTCGAACGCCGCTTGATGCGGCCACGCCGCCGCCGGCGGAAGCGCGATCGTCAGTTTTGAAATAGAGCGCCGACAGCGCCATCCCGACCAGGCCGAGATTGATGACCAGCCGGGGCAGCTTGTCCCCGTAAAGTTCGGCGATGGCGTCGAGCACGACGAAGGTGAGCATGTAGCTCACGACCGTGGCGCTCGCGGACAGGCCGAAGGGGAGGGCGAACAGCTTCGATCCCGCGACGGTGCTCGTGATCAGGAGCGAGCCGTGCAGCGTCATGAGAAATAAAAAGAACCTGGTTCTGCGATCCATGCCGCCGCGATCGGTCAACCGGCGCGATCGAGAACAGCCGAAGCGCAGCAGAAGCCAAACTGAGCGCTTCCACATTCACGTGTATGTTACATCTTTACACAGTATGATTGCATAGGCGTAAGACAATGGAATTGTTCCGGGCGGTATCGATTTTAAGGACAGAGCCATGTCAGAGATCGATCGGCTGCGAGATTTCCTGAGGGCGGCGAGGGGATGCTCGCAGGAACAGGTCATTATTGAGTTTCTAGAAACAGCGGTCTCGCTCCACCCCAGCTCAGAGTGCGGTTCGGTTCTCATCAAACACCCCGCCCGCAATGCACTGATCCTCTTCAACGCGAATGACTTCCTTTTTGAGAAGAAGTTGCTCGACCCGAATGTCGTGGCGAGTTGGCCATCCGAGCTTCAATTGCGCGGCACCATTGCCGGCCTTTGCTTCCGAACAAAATCGACAAAGATTTTCCGGAAGAAAGACGCGTCGACCAAGAACGGTCTCTTCGGCAACAGCCCAATACAAAATATGGTAAGAGGGGCAAAAGTCGGGGCAGTCAGGCGGTGGCGCAGCGATGCCTGACAATTGTCGGCAAGTACGGGATTTCGGTGTGGTTGGGCACTGCCGGCCGTGAGCCGAGATATTCCCAGAATGTGATGCCGAGTTTTGCGCAGGTCTTGCTGAGG
>DASUPI010000102.1:0-2323 GCA_036281135.1 Rhodoplanes sp.
AAAGTTGAAGCCTGGCGGAGACCGGCGGTGTGCCAGCCGGTTGAAACTTCAGCTTTAAGAGTTCGGCGAGGCTTCATTGCCGTAATCCGGCCTGCATGCTGGTGAGTTTCAGCACGGTCACATCGCCGGCCGCATCCCACCGGTATTCATAGTGATCGGCCTGCAGCAGCGGCAGGGCGACCAGCGACGGGCGGTAGATACAGACATTCGTGCCGCCCGCGCGGCGCACGCTGTCGTAAACGATTCCGTTCTCGCCAGGTCCCGACGTGGGCCAGCGCAAACGTACGCCGAATGTCTGACCGGCGGCGTAATCGTCGGGATCGTAAAGGTCCGGCCGGCTGACGCGTTGGCCGCGGATGTCGACGAGATTGCAGCCGATGCTCCCGATCAGCTGGCGCATCTGGATGCTGCTCGGGAACGCGCCGGCCGAGAGGCGAAGGCGGCGCGTGCCGTGATGGAGGGTTTCGGCGATTGCGGTCGCGGCGTCGAGCGAGGCGGACCACGCGCCAAGCCGTCCATCGGTGAACCGACCGCCTGCCGGATCGGCGTGAAGGAACGCAGCCATCACCAGGCTCGCGCCCGGCCCCTGGACGATTTCCTCCGGCGGCAGCAGCGGCAGTCGGCGCGACAGGATGGCGAGCCGGTCATTGGTGACCGATTCCAGGAGAAAGGCGATCGCCAATTCGTCCTTGTCGGTCGCGATAGCGTCGAAGAGCCCGACCGTCGGAAAACGGCTGGCGATCAGGCGATGGGTGGATTCGTGGACCCGTGCGCGGGCCGGCACTCATTTCATCCCGCGCCACGCATCGATATAGCGGCGCACGGCATAGAGATCGTCGATGCTGCCGTGCAGGGCGCGCGCGAGCGGCGATTCCCCGCCGAACGGCAGGTCGCGGTTCGGGCTCGTGAACCAGCGGGTCGCGCTCGCCTCGTCGGCGAAGAGCAGCTTCAGTCCCTTATGGATGCCGAGCAGAAGCGAGATGCGCTCGAGCTGGTCGCGCGAGAGCGCGCCGACTTTCCCGTTTTGCCAATTATAGTAGGTCGGCCGGGAAATGTCCCCGAGCAGGGCGCGCCGCTGGTCGACAGCAAGCCGCCAGAGATCAGCCAGCCTCAGAAACAGCCGGACCGCTGCCGGCGACAGGCGCTCCCTCACCTTGCGATCATGTAAGGCGTCCGCCGCGAGCACGCCCGGCGCTGCGGTTGGAAGCTCGAACTCGGCAGATGTGCTCACGAGCGTTTCGTCCATTTATAGATGTGTAATCTATTTATAGACATTTTTGTTGTCAATACGCACGTCTCACCGTCAATGGCCGAATCGGTCGGAAACGAATCCCGACAGGCGTTCACCCCCTCCGCCGCGCCTCGATCTTGTCCCAGATCATCGCCGCGATGTCGGGGCCGCCGAGATTCTTGATGGGGCGGATGCCGGTGGGCGATGTGACATTGATCTCGGTGAGAAAGCCGTCGATCACGTCGATGCCGACGAACAATAGCCCGCGCTCGCGCAGGGGCTGGGCGAGCTTCTGGCAGATTTCGCGCTCCCGCCAGGTGAGCTCGGTCGCCTCGGCGACGCCGCCGCGCACCATGTTGGAGCGCAGGTCGTCGGGCTGCGGCACGCGGTTGATCGCGCCGGCGAATTCGCCGTCCACCAGGATGATGCGCTTGTCGCCATAGCGCACCGCGGGAAGGAACTTCTGCACCACCCAGGGCTCGCGGAAGGTGTTGGCGAACAGGTCGTAGAGCGAGCCGAAATTGAGGTCCTCCGAAGCAAGCCGGAACACCGCTTCGCCGCCCTTGCCGTACAGCGGCTTCATCACGATGTCGCCGTGCTCGGCGCGGAACGCCTTGATTTCGGACAGGTCGCGGGTGAGCAGGGTCGGCGGCATCAGTTCGGGGAAAAGGGTGACGAACACCTTTTCCGGCGCGTTGCGCACCTGGGCGGGATCGTTGACGACGAGCGTGCCGGGATGCACCCGTTCGAGCAGATGCGTCGCGGAAATGTAGGCGAGGTCGAAGGGCGGGTCCTGCCGCATCAGGATCACGTCGAAGCCCGAGAGGTCGACGCGCTTCTCTTCGCCGAGCGTGAAATGGCTCCTCTCCTCGTCGCGCACCGCCAGCGCCCGCACGGTCGCAAACAGCTCGCCGTCGCGCAGCGCCATCCGGTCGGGCGTGTAATAGGCGAGCTGGTGGCCGCGCGCCTGCGCTTCGAGCAGGAGGGCGAAGGTCGAATCGCCGCGGATATTGATCCGCTCGATCGGGTCCATCTGGACGGCGACGAGGAGCGACATGAGAATCCGTCTTGTGAGGTGGATCGGGGGCCGGG
>DASUPI010000103.1:0-8791 GCA_036281135.1 Rhodoplanes sp.
GCCGATTGCGCCAGCACGCGGGCGATGATGCGCCGCTGCTCGGTCATGCGCATGCCCTTGGCCACGCATTTCGCCTCGATATTGGTCGCGCCCAGCTCGGTCACAGAATGGTCCGCCATTGTGGAGAAGGCTGCACGATCATAAGCGGCTCAAGAATTACGTCCATCGGCGCGCTCAGGCAAGATCGCGCCGCAGCACCAATGCGGCGGCCTGGGAGGCCGAGCCCGGCCGGTAATACGCCGCCCGGCGGCCGACCTCGCGAAAGCCCGCCCGGCGGTAGAGCCGGCGCGCGGCGACGTTGTTCTCGTCGACTTCGAGGAACACCCGCCGCACGCCGAGCCCGGCGAGTTTGCGCAGATGCAGCATCAGAAGCCGCCCGGCGAGGCCGCGCCCGCGCCGGGCGGCCGCCACGGCGACCGAGAGGATTTCCGCTTCGTCGGCTGCCCGCCGCGACATGATGAACCCGACGAGGCCGCGCCCGAAGGCGGCGCGGTCGACCATCACGCTGCGATCGAGCAGCAGCCGTTCGAACTCCGCCTCGCTCCAGCCGTGCTGGAACGACTTTGCGTGCAGGCCGGACAGGGCGGCGGCGTCGGGCGGCCGTGCTTCCGAGAGCACGGCGTCGCCGCGCGCGAACCATCTGCGGACGAGCGCGATCATCGGCGCCGCAGGCGGAACGCATCCTGCGGCCGGGCGTCGGGGTTGCGCAGATAGAGCGGCTTCGGATGCGCGGTCGTTTCGACGGCGACGGCGCCCAGGCGGGCGACCCAGTCGATATCCGGGGCCGGCGTCGTCTCCACGAACAAGGGCGGCGGCACGCCCGCCAGCCAGTGAGCCTGAATGAGACCGGCGCCCGAGCCGACAATGCGGGTCGGCGTTCCCGACGCGATGCGGACGGTCTCGCGCAGCCCCGCGATGCGCGGCGCGATGATGGCGCGACCGCCCCGGCCGACCAGCTGGATATAGAGCTGCTCGTTGCGCGCATCGATCGCCGACAGGAGCGGATTGGTGTCGTCGTCGGCGATGTGGGGGGCGGCGAAGGAGGCGAGCGTGGTGAGCGCGACGATCGGCTTGCCGGCGGCGAGCGCAATCCCGCGCGCGGCGGCGACCCCGACCCGCAGGCCGGTGAAGCTTCCGGGGCCGATCGTGACGGCGATCCGGTCGAGCTCGGCAAACTCCATCTTTGCCTCGCTCATCACATCCGCGATCATCGGCATCAGGGCTTCGGCATGGCCGCGCTCCATCGCCCGCGATTCGTGGGCGAGGATTCCGCCTCGGTCGAGGTCGAGCAGCGCGGCGGAGCAGGCCGCAAGCGCCGTATCAATCGCCAGAACGCGCATGAGAAGTGGTCAGCTCCCCCGGTCCGTCGCCATTGCCGCAGCGTAACCTGCCGCCACGCGCGCCAATGCGCAAGCGCCGCCGGGCGGCGGCAGCGCTGGATGCCCGGCGCTTACGGAGCTCAACGCTTCTCCGGCCAGCGACGTGCGCCGGGGTAGACGCGCAGGATCTGGATCGTTCCGGCTTGAACTCGGTACGGAACTATGAACGGCGTTTTCGGAATGACCAACTCGCGTGTTCCCGGGACACGGCCGGGACGGCCTATGCTTGGGTTCTCGGGAAGCAGCGTCTCGACAGTTCCGATTACGTGAAGCGCGATGCGCTGGCGGCTGCGGGTTGTCCTGCTCGATATAGGCGCGCGGCGAACGAAGGTCGTTGATCGCCTCGGGCGACCAGACGAGCGTCATGCTTTCGAGCGCTCAGGCAGGGGGCGCTCGCTCTCCCCACCCCAGGACGCAACCCAGTCTTTTACAGTTTCGTGCGCAACGCCTTCCCCACGATCGATCGATGCGATTCCGCGTTTAATGCCATCGACCTGCCATTCATTGACGTCGAGATATGTGTCAATCGCCTCAGCGGCGAGAAATGATCGGCTGCGGCCGGTGCTCTTGGCAAGCTTTTCCAGCCGCCTCTTGACCGAGCTATCGACTCGCACGGTGAATGTCGTCGTAGCCAACGAATCCGCACTTTGTGTCTGATTGCGTACAGAACACACTCGACCCGCGTGACGCAAGAACCGCTCCGGGGCAGCGCAGTGCCGCCCCTATTGACGAACGACGTGTATGCCGTTCGCCCGATTGTAAAGTGCGGTCTCACTCAGCCTCAAACCGGCCGCACCTCGACCACCTCGGGCACGTAGTGCCGCAGCAGGTTCTGGATGCCGTGCTTCAGCGTCGCCGTGGACGAGGGGCAGCCGGAGCAGGCGCCCTTCATGTTGAGATAGACGACGCCCTCCTTGAAGCCGCGAAAGGTGATATCGCCGCCGTCATTGGCGACCGCCGGGCGCACCCGGTTCTCGATGATGTCCTTGATGATCTCGACCGTCTCGGCGTCCTTCTCTTCGAAGAACTCGTCGTCCTCGCCGGCCTTGACCGACCCCTCGTTGGCGAGGAGCGGCGCGCCGGACATGAAATGCGCCATGATCGCGCCGAGGATGGCCGGCTTGAGCTGTTGCCAGTCGCCGCCGGTGCGGGTGACGGTGATGAAGTCCGAGCCGAAAAACACGCCGCCCACGCCGGGAATCTCGAACAGACGCGCGGCCAAAGGCGACTGCGCCGCCTCCTCCTTGTCGCGCGTTTCGAGCGTGCCGTGGGGAAGCACGGGGCGGCCGGGCAGGAACTTCAGCGTGGCCGGGTTTGGGGTGGCCTCGGTTTGAATGAACATGGTGATCTCCTAGGCCGCGGTTCAAGGCCGCGGCGGGATGGGATGACCCAGACATGTGCCTTCAAGGCGCAAGCGTCAACCGCTTTTCCGGCCGCGATCAGCTCAGCGCATCGAGCTCCTCGTCGCTCAAATGGCCGGGCACGATCCCGATCGGAACGGGAAAAGACCCGACGGTCTTGGACAGGCTCGTCACCAGCGGGCCGGGGCCCTCCAACTCGACCCCGGCGGCCAGGATGAGGACCACGATGTCTTCGTCCTCCTCGATCAGCTTGACAATTTCCTCCGCCGGCTCGCCTTCGCGTACGACGCGCTCGGCGACGAGGCCGGTGACGGCAGCGACGCGTTCGGCGAATCGCGTCAGCACCTCGTCGGCCGCCTCTTGCGCCTCGGCCTTCATGATGTCGGCGACCCCCAGCCATTGCTGGGCGCTGTCCTGCGTCTCAATCACGCGCAGCATGATGACGCCGCCGCTGGTGCGCGCAGCCCGCCGGCCCGCGTAGTAGACGGCGCGGTCGCATTCGGGCGTGTCGTCGATGATCACGAGGAATTTCGGCTTATGCTCGGCCTCGTAACTGCGGCGCTTGCGGCTCATGGCTGTCTGTCGGCGGTCCTCGGTCCGGCCGCCGTCCGGTGCTCATGCTGCCACGGCCAGCACGGCGCGCACAAGATGGCGCGTTCGCTGCGCATCGACCGCATGCCTTGGGTCGCCGCGCTCAGCGCCGGACGAATCCGACGATATCTTTGACGGCCTTCATGGTCTCGGCGGCGAGGGCCTGCGCGCGCGCGGAGCCGTCGGCGAGCACGGAATCGATGTAGACGGGATCCTGCACCAGCCGTTTCATTTCCGCTCCGAGCGGGCCGAGCTTTTCGACCGCGAGATCGACGAGCGCCGACTTGAAGGTCGAGAACTGCGCGCCGCCGAACTCGCCGAGCACCCGCGCCTTCGGCACTCCGGCGAGCGCGGCGTAGATCCCCACGAGATTGTCGGCCTCCGGGCGCGGCTCAAGCCCCTTTTCCTCGCTCGGCAGCGGTTCGGGATCGGTCTTCGCCTTGCGGATCTTCTGCGCGATCGCGTCGGCGTCGTCGGTGAGATTGATGCGCGAGTAGTCGGACGGCTCGGATTTCGACATTTTCTTCGAGCCGTCGCGCAGGCTCATCACGCGCGTCGCCGGTCCGATGATCAGCGGTTCGGGCAGCGGGAAGAACGCCTCGCCGAAGCCGTGCGCCTTGATCGAGGCGGCGTAGTCGTTGTTGAATTTCTGCGCGATGTCGCGCGACAGTTCGAGATGCTGCTTCTGGTCCTCGCCGACCGGAACATGGGTCGCGCGATACACGAGAATGTCGGCCGCCATCAGCATCGGATAGGCGAACAGGCCGACCGAGGCGTTCTCGCGGTCCTTGCCCGCCTTTTCCTTGAATTGGGTCATACGGTTGAGCCAGCCCATGCGGGCGACGCAGTTGAACACCCAAGCGAGCTCGGCATGCTCGGCGACCTGGCTCTGGTTGAACACAATGTGCTTTTTCGGATCGATCCCGCAGGCGAGGAACGCCGCGGCCACTTCGCGGGTCGCGCGCGGCAGTTCGGCCGGGTCCTGCCAGACGGTGATGGCGTGCAGGTCGACCACGCAGTAGATGCAATCATAGTTGTCCTGCAGGGCGACGAATCGTGCAATGGCGCCGAGATAATTGCCGAGGTGCAGGTTGCCGGTCGGTTGGACCCCGGAAAAAACCCGTTCCTTGAACGTCATCGCGCCGCTCCTGTCACGCGCTTTCCAATATCCATGTCGGCCAGCGCCGCCGCTGTTCTTTTCCTCCCTCCCCCTTGGGGGAGGGTCGGGGAGGGGGTACTAACCGACAGGCGGCTCAGTCATGGACCCCCAGATCACTGCGCGATCCGACCTCCCCTCAAGGGTGAGGTGAAGAGCGTCCGTCCGACGGGATTATCCGAAGCCCGTACCATTGTGGGCGGGCGTGCATGACATGGCGGGGGACAGGCCGCAAGGGCGTTGAAAGCGCGCGCCGCGCCGCTATAGTGCGCCGCGATCGCCGTCCGGCGTCCCCTCTCAACGCGCAAGATCAGCCATGGCCGCCCTCCGCTTCGACGTGCTCGGCATCGGCAACGCCATCGTCGACGTCATCGCCCGCGCCGAGGACGACTTCCTCGCCGGTCACGCGATGCGCAAGGGCGCCATGGCCCTGATCGACGAGGCGCAGGCCGGCGCGCTGTATGACGCGATGGGACCGACGGTCGAAGTGTCCGGAGGGTCGGCCGCGAACACCATTGTCGGCGTCGCAAGTTTCGGGGCGCGCACGGCCTTTGTCGGCAAGGTCAAGAACGATCCGCTCGGGCAGGTCTTCAGCCACGACATCCACGCCGCGGGCGTCGCCTTCGACACGCCTCCCGCGGTGGACGGCGCCTCGACCGGGCGCTGCTATGTGCTCGTCACGCCGGACGGCGAGCGCACGCTCAACACCTATCTCGGCGCGGCGCAGGACCTGCACCCGAACGACATCGATGCGGAGGCGGTCGCGGCGTCCGCGATCACCTATCTCGAAGGCTATCTGTGGGACCCGAAAAACGCCAAGGACGCCTTTGTCAAGGCGGCGAAGATCGCCCACGATGCGCAGCGGCTGGTCGCGCTCACGCTGTCGGATTCGTTTTGCGTCGATCGCTGGCGCGACGAGTTCCTCGGCCTCATCCGCTCGGGCACGATCGATCTTCTCTTCGCCAATGAGGCGGAGCTGCATAGCCTGTATCAGACCGCCGATTTCGACACGGCGGTCGCCGCGCTGCGCGCGGATGCGCGGCTCGTGGTGGTCACGCGCAGCGAGAAGGGATGCCTCGTCGTCACGCGCGAGAGCACCCGGGCGGTGCACGCCATGCCGGTCGAGCGGGTGGTCGACACGACGGGGGCGGGCGACCTGTTCGCGGCCGGGTTCCTGTTCGGACTTGCCCGGGAGCTTGCGACCGAGGATGCGGCGCGGCTCGGCGCGCTCGCCGCGGCGGAGGTGATCCAGCATCTCGGGGCGCGGCCGGAAACCTCGCTCAAGGAGCTTGCGCGGGACAGCGGGCTGTTGGACTGACAGCGCAAGTCCGCCCGGAGAAGGTTCGGGCCGGGCAGAAGTAACGAATTCGTAAGCAATCCTGGTTACCGATCAGTGAACGGACCCGGGAGCATGTCGCTCGCCGCTCCGTCGACCGCATTCCCCGCCGGGACATGCCCTGATCGGAGCGAGCATGGGCAAGCGCAAGAGCAATCCGAGCGCCGACGCCGACGAGCGTCAGGACGAGCTCGATCTGCAACCGTCCAACGACCAGAACGGGACGCTCGACGCGCCTGGCGACGCGCGGTCCGGCGCAAGCGTCGCGCGAATTCAGCCGAGCAGCGCATCGGGGACGGGACGAGACGAGGCGACCGACGACGGCGGCGACGCCGAAGCCGGCCCGATCATCAAGCTTCCCGCGTTCGCCGCGGACGGGCTGTGGCAGGGCTCGGGGATGCCCGCCGCCAGCGCCATGCCGATGCGGGCCTTCCGCTTCAAACGGCTTCTAGCCCTGGCAGCGACGGTCGCGTTTGCCGCCGCGCTCGGCGCGCTCGGGGGTTCGCTCGCGACCGGCGGATTGGGTGCGAACGCCGAGCGCCAGAGCGCCGCCGAGGCGACGCTCAAGCTCGCACTCGGACGCATGGAGCAGGAACTCACGGCGCTGCGTTCGAGCGTGGAGACGTCGGCGCAGGATATGCACACGCGCACGACGCGCATCGCCGAGCGTCTCGATCGCAACGAGCGCGCGCAAGCCGAGCCGGCGCAGAAGCTCGCCAAGATCACCGAATCGCTCGAGCGACTGGAACGCCGCGGCGCGCAAGTGGCGCAGGCCGGTGCGGCAACCGCGCCGGACGTCACCGGCGCGATCGGCGAGCCGCGCGCCGCGGCGGCCGATCTCAAGAAGACGTCGATCGTCAACGGCTGGGCGCTCTATCAGGTGCGCAACGGAGCGGCGCTGATCGAGGGGCGCGACGGCCTCATCGAGGTGGAGCCCGGCGACATGCTGCCGGGGCTCGGCCGGGTGGAGACGATCCGCAAGCAGGACGGCCGTTGGGTCGTCGTCACCTCGCGCGGCCTCATCGTCGAGCAGCGCTGACGCCATACAAACCGTCATTCCCTGCTTGACCCACGGCTGTCCGGTTAATCCCGCCCGTCATGCCGCGCAAGCGGAGCATCCAGTAAACACCGCGGATGCTTACGGAAAACGACAGAAACCGGGGTTACTGGATCGTCCGCCTGCGCGGACGATGACGAAGAACAGGTTCGCGCGTCCGCGTCCTGAACCCGGCGAACACGCCGTGACGCTATACGTCCCATTCGGCAAAACGCAACCGGACATCCGCGGGTCAAGCCCGCTTATGACGCGTCGCTGATTGAGACGCCCGGTATCACTCGAGCGATCATCGATTTGTGTTCGTGCGGGTCACGCTTATCCCGCGTCGTTGCGCTACTGTCGCGGATGACGAACGGCATGGAGCGCCCGTGAGGCCCGCCTCTAGAAAATACTTGTTCGCCGCCGTGACCGAGCTCGTCCTGGCATGGACAGGGCCTGCTTTCGCGCAGCCGTCCGCGCCAACGCCGCCTGCGCCGAAGCCGGAAATGACCGAGTCCTGCCCGGGCCTCGTTTCCTCTGCGCCGAGGCGCGTTGTTCCGGCGCGCTTCCGACAGGCCGCGCTCGCCGCCGATCAGGTGCGCCTGACCTATGTCGGCCATTCGACCTTCCTGATCGAGAGCCCGCAGCTCGTGCGCGTCGCCACCGACTACAACGACAATGTCAGGCCGCCGATCGTCCCCGACATCGTCACGATGAACAAGGCGCATTCGACCCATTACAGCCTCAACCCGGATCCCGGCATCAAGCTTGTGCTGCGCGGCTGGAGCGACGACGGCAGGCCGGCCGCGCACGACCACATTCTCGGCGACGTGCGGGTGCGCAGCGTCGCCACCAATATCCGCACCTGGGGCGACGACGGCGCCGAACGCCACGGCAACTCGATCTTCATCTTCGAGGCGGCCGCGCTGTGCATCGCCAATCTCGGCCACCTGCATCATACGTTGACGCAGCAGCAGCTCAACGAGATCGGGCGCGTCGACGTCGTGCTGGCGCCGGTCGACGGGACTTACACGCTCGACACGGAGGGCATGCTGGAGGTGCTGCGGGCGCTCAAGGCGCCGCTGATGATCCCGATGCACTATTTCAGCAGCTACACGCTCAACCGGTTTCTCGACCGCGCGCGCAGCGACGACGACGTGGAGATCGCCGACACGCCCTCCGTGGTGCTGTCCAAAGCGACGCTGCCCGGCAAGCCGAAGGTTCTCGTGCTGCCGGGGCATTAGGTTTGTTCATGCCAGGTTCGAAAACGTCGGAATCAAGCTCACCTCTCCAAGCCTGACTTGATCACACCGAAGCCGGCTGTGCGCCGATCCGGTTCTTGAAATAGTCCGGAGCGGGCAAATCGACGAACACGCTGTTCGAGGGCGCGCTGCCTTGTCCGCTCGCCGCATAGGCGCGCACGTAATAGCGATAGCGGCGGCCGGCGAGCAGGTTCTCGTCCTCCCAGCGCGTGACCTTGACCGCATCCTCGAAGCTGACATTGCCTCGATCGTCGCAGCGGTGGACGTCGTAGCGCGCCGCGCCCACCGCCTTTTTCCAGCGCAGCAGCACCGTGCCGTTGTTGCCGACCGTCGCCTTCAGCTCGGCGCCGGCCGCTCCCCAGTCCGGCGCGCCGGCGGCGCGATCGTCGGGCGGCGCCTGCAGCGCGCCCTGCGGCCACAGGCTGCAGATCACGCGTGTATGGGTGCCGTCGAGATGCTTGCACACATTGCAATAGTCGCAGCGGATGATGCGGTCGCGCTCGTCCGCTCGCACCTTCTTCGGCCAGTCGGGGTCGGCGAGCAGGCCGCGCGCGATGCCGATGATGTCGACCTTGCCTTCGGCGAGCAGACGCTCGGCGTCGTCCGGGTCGGAGATCTTGCCGGTGGTCGCGACCGGCGTGTTGTAGCCATGCGCCTTCACATAGGCTTT
>DASUPI010000104.1:0-4738 GCA_036281135.1 Rhodoplanes sp.
CTTCGTTGCGATCGTGCGCAGCCGCAGCGCGCCTACGTCCGACCGTCCGGGCAGTTCGGCCTTGTCCAGAACTTCGGACCAGGCGAAGACCGTTTCGCCGCCGGAGAGCGGCGCAACGTGACGTCCGCCATTGATGGCGGCTACGTGGAAGACATTGGCGAGGCCGTTGAACGAGAGGGAGCGCGCGAGCGAAATAACGTGGCCGCCATAGATCAGGCGGCGGCCGAGCTGGGATTTCGATTGGGTATACTGATCGAAATGGACGCGCGCCGTGTTTTGGTAGAGCCGGGTGGCGATCTGGTGCTCAGCCTCCTGCACCGTCATCCCGTCGACGTGGTCGATGCGGTCGCCGGTCTCGTAATCGCTGTACCGATGCGGGCTGCCGGCGAGACGAAAATCGTAGGCATTGTTGTCGATGTTCGGGCACGCCTCACCGAGCGCGGCCGGCTCCACGAAGCTCTGCAGGTTCGGCGTATTGTCGGGCGGAGAGGGTGAATGGTCGTCGCGCTTGCGCACCATGACCCAGCGGACATATTCGAGCACCTTGGACCCGTCCTGCTTGTAGCCTGTCGTGCGGACATAGACCACGCCGGACTTGTGATTGGAATTCTCGCGCAGCCCGATCACCTCCGAGCTCGCGGACAGGGTGTCGCCCGGATAGACGACCTGGAGGAAGCGTCCTTCCGCGTAGCCGAGATTGGCGATCGCGTTGCGCGAAACGTCGGGGACCGTCTTGCCGAACACGACATGGAAGACGAGCAGATCGTCCACTGGCGAGCGGGGATAGCCGAGCGCGCGGGCGAACTCGTCGGAGGACTGCACGGCGAAGCGCATCCCATACAGCGCGTCATAGAGCGATACGTCGCCGACCGTGATCGTGCGCGGCGTCGCGTGCCGGATCAGTTCGCCGAGGCGGAAATCTTCGAAGTAGCGTCCAGGGGTGGTCTTGGCCATGGCGGCGAGCGACCTGCGGGAGGGAATGTGTTCGTGTGAGGAGCGAAGCGGCTACCGGGAAATGCCGCAAGCGTAATCGCCGCCCCGAGCTTTGGCAATGGGCGATACGCAGTCCTCGCGCGTTCTCACGCAGACCAGGCGAAGGCGATCTTGTCGAGCGTTTTCGCGCCGAACGTTTCCGCGGAGCGAGCGACCGGACGCCCTCCCAATGCGCGGTAGAAGTCGATCGCCGGATCGTTGTCCGACAGCGCCCAGACAACGATGCTCTTCATGCCGCATTGCGCGAGGTCGCGCCGCGCGGCGGTGAACAGCCGCCGGCCGAAGCCGAGCCCCTGAAATTCAGGCCGCATGTAAAGCTCGTAGACTTCCCCGTCATAGGGCAGGCTGCGGGCGCGGTTGCGGCCGAAATTCACGTATCCCGCGACCGTCTCGCCGAACACGAACAGGGAAACGCGGCTGCCTTTGCGGATGGCGCCGTCCCACCACACCGGGCCACGCCGCACGATCAGCTTTTCCAGCTCCGGCCCGGGAATGATGCCGCGATAAGCGCTCCGCCAGGCTTCGTCATGCGCCGCCGCCACCGATAAGGCATCGGAGGGTCTCGCGCGACGGATTTCGATCAGGACGGTGCTCATGCAAAGAGTAAAAACCATTGCGCCAGTATGCTTCAAGTAGGAGCTGATACTTACGGCGATTCGCGTGCACACCTGTTGCGTCATGGACACAACTGCGATAGGCCAAACGCGCAGAGTCGAGCCGGTCGCGCGTAATCGTGCAACTGCTCGACCGCTTCAGGGCTCTCTTCGCGCGGCGACGCAGTTGATGGCGAGGCCCCAAATCATGCCCGTTCCCGAGCCTGTCGCATCGACCAGGATCGGCCGCTCGACCATCGAGATCATCGTCGCCGACATAACGGCCCTCGCAGTCGACGCGATCGTCAATGCGGCGAACAGCAGCCTTGCCGGCGGCGTCGACGGCGCGATTCACCGCGGCAGGCCCGGAACTGCTTGCGACGTGCCGCAAGCTGGGTGGTTGCGACACCGGTTCCGCCAAGATCACGCCGGGGTTCCGGCTGCCGGCGAAATACGTCATTCACGCCGTCGGGCCGGTCTGGTCGGGCGGCGGAAAAGACGAGGAAGCGCTGCTTGCGTCGTGCTACCGGACGGCGATCGAGCTGGCGCGCGACCGTAAGCTTGCCTCGCTCGCCTATTCGGCGATCTCCACCGGGATCTACGGCTTTCCCGCCGATCGCGCAGGCCGGATCGTGGTCGGAACGGTCGCCGCTGACTCCGCCGAGCCAGGCTCGCTCGAACGCGTGGTGTTCTGCTGCTTTAGTCGCGAGTCCGCCGACCATCATGAAAATGCGTTGCGGGAACTCGGGCTCGCGTGAGCGCGGGGCGATCACGTGATCGTGGCGACGAGCAGCACCAGTGATTCGCCCGCTTGCTCCAGGGCTCCCGCGACATCGCCGGTTTGTCCGCCGATCTGCCGGTT
This sequence comes from Rhodoplanes sp., assembly GCA_036281135.1. Taxonomy (GTDB): domain Bacteria; phylum Pseudomonadota; class Alphaproteobacteria; order Rhizobiales; family Xanthobacteraceae; genus Rhodoplanes. Next base: position 2,449 of record DASUPI010000104.1, read on the forward strand.
GCTTATCCAGGCAATGCAACCGATAGCGGCGGCAAGAGCCATCATGCCGATGAAGGCAGTCGTCACGGGCAATGCGAGCGCGAGCGCCGCGGCGCCGATGAGTCCGGCCGTCACAGCGGCGCCAAGCGAAGGCCGTCCGGCGCCCGCGGAGAGCCCATCAGCGCGGGCGGGCGGCGTCAGGCGCATAAAGATCGGCAGGGTCGCCCGGGCGGCGACATGCGCCGCGATCAAGGCGGGTGCAACCAGCGCGGGTTCGGCGAGAGCGGCAAGCGAGCCGACCCGCAGCAGGATCGACAGGACGAGCGCGCAAGCGCCGTATGTCCCGGTGCGGCTGTCGCGCATGATGGCGAGCTTGTGTTCGCGCGTCGCGCCGCCGCCGAAGCCGTCGGCCGTGTCGGCCAATCCATCTTCATGCAGGCAGCCGGTGACGCCGAGCGTCGCCGCGACCGTCAGCGTCGCGCAGACGAGCGGCGCAAGGCCAAGCCTGAAGGCAAGCCAATAAACCGCCGCGCCGATGGCGCCGACCAATGCGCCGGCGATCGGCATGGCCCAGCCCGCGCGTGCGATGTCGGCGCCCTCGACAGGCGCGGCATGCGCGAACGGCAGCCGGGTCAGAAAAAGCACAGCGATCTTGATGTCATTCGCAGTACGGCGCATCGACGGCTTTGTCTCAGTCATGGCTCCCGGCCTTAGTCATCACGTCGCGTCCGCGGGATTGATTCGCCGCTGCCCGCCGCTCGCCTTTCGTCATGCTCCGCGCAAGCGGAGATGACGGAGAAAGAGACATCAGCCCTGTAAGCAACGCATGCAACGCTAGCGCGGCGCGGCGGCGCGGCGGAGCCGGTCGTTGATCGCCGCGCCGAGCCCGTGGTCGGGAATAGCCATCACAGCGATTGCGGTCGCCCCGCGCCGGTCGAGTTCGCGCAGATAGGCGAACAGATTGGCCGCCGCCTCGATCAGGTCGCCGTTTTCCGACAGATTGAGCAAGGCTGCCGCCGTGCCCGCCCCTTCCGGCAAGGCCGGGCCGAAGGCGAGCAGCGCCTCCCCCGGACGCACGCGTTTCACGCCCAGCCGCAAGGCGGAGCGCGGCGCATAATGCGACGACAGCATGCCGGGGGCGAGCGGCGCCTCGTCGGCGGGAGCGATCGCCGACGGCGCCTGCGCCACTTCGTGCCCGAGCGCCCGCTCGATCTGCTCGCGCGCCAACCCGCCCGGCCGCAGCAGCTGCGGCGTGCCGCCCACGCAAGCGACGATCGCCGATTCGACGCCGATCGGGGTCGGCCCGCCGTCGATGATCAGGTCAATACGGCCGCCGAGATCGGCCAGCACATGCGCCGCGGTCGTCGGAGAAACGTGCCCGGAGCGGTTGGCGGAGGGCGCGACGACCGGCCGGCCGAGCGCCGCGAGCAGCGTTCGCGCAACCGGATGATCCGGAACGCGCAGCGCGATCGTGTCGAGCCCGGCGGTCGCAAGCTCGGCGACGCCGCAGTCCGGCGTGCGCGGCACCACCAGCGTGAGCGGCCCGGGCCAGAACGCAGCCGCCAGCCGCTCCGCGTCGGGATCGAAGCGGCCGAGCTCGCGGGCCGCAGCGAGATCGGCCACATGTGCGATCAGCGGGTTGAACGAGGGCCGTCCCTTCGCCAGATAAACCCGGGCAATGGCGTCGCCGTTGGTGGCGTCGGCTCCGAGCCCGTAAACGGTCTCGGTGGGAAAAGCGACGAGGCCGCCCTCGGCCAGGCATCGGACCGCAGTCTCGATCGCCTCGGGCTGCGCCGCAAGGACGGGCGTCGGACCCGCCGTCACCGTGCCATCCACGTTCGGTCTCCTGTCGGACTTGCTGCGCTCCGAAAATCGCATGCCGGCCCCGCGCTTGCGGGCATGCGGAGTGGGGGCTATAAGTCCGGCCTTGCCAGCGACATCGGAGTGTAGCGCAGTCTGGTAGCGCACCTCGTTCGGGACGAGGGGGTCGCAGGTTCAAATCCTGCCACTCCGACCAATACTTAGCTCGATTAGCTAGCCCTTTCCCGAACTTTTTACCGAATTTTTCATGTGTCGGCGACATCGTCAGGTGCAATGCCGTGCGGTCTTCGGCGGCCGTGTGCTCGATCTGTGACCCTCTGACAGCGCGCCTAGCATGGCCGGACGATGTCCCTGGCCGTGTGACAACCCCCTAATCTTACTGAGTCAGAAAGCCGCGGGCGGCGGGCTGGAGAATCAAATAGTGGAGGCGATTCACGAACCAGCACGGGGGCTGAGATGGGCCTGGCTGATGACGGTGGATCGCGGTTTG
>DASUPI010000105.1:0-18629 GCA_036281135.1 Rhodoplanes sp.
CCCCGGCGACATGCAGGCCGAGGCCGGTCAACGCGCCGGGGCCGATCATCACGACGACCCCGATCAGTCCGCAGCCGAGCCCCACCACGCGGCCGCGCGTGAGCTTGTCGTCCTTGGTCGTCGCGTTCGCGATGACGACGGCGAACAGCGGCGTCGTGGCGTTGAGGATGGAGGCAAGCCCGCTCGCGATCTGCGTCTAGCCCCAGGCGATCAGCGCGAACGGAACGGCGCTGTTGACAAGGCCGAGCATCAGGAAGACCGGCCAGGCCGCGCGGAAAGGCCGCAGCTCGTCGCGCATCCCGCATCCAGGCGATAGGGAGCAAAATGACCGCCGCGACGCCGACGCGCGCCAGCGCGACCGTCAAGGGCGGCGCCTCAGCGAGCGCAAGCTTGTTCAGGAAGAACGCGCCGCCCCAGAGGATCGACAGGGCGAGCAGCATCAGCCAGTCGACGGGGGCCATGGTGAGCGGGCGCGGCGTCATGGCTCCGTCCTGGGCCGGTGCGTTGCGCCGCGCGACCCGATTCCCGTCGTTCGATCCCCGACGACCTGTCCGCCATTGAGACCCCGCGTTGACGCGGCAGTTCACCCGGTGCCGCCGACCGTGATGCGATCCATGCGCAGCGTGGGCTGGCCGACGCCGACCGGCACGCCCTGGCCGTTCTTGCCGCAGGTGCCGACGCCGAGGTCGAGCGCGGGATCGTTGCCGATCATCGTGATCCGGTTGAGGTCGGTCGGGCCGTTGCCGATCAGCATCGCCCCCTTGACCGGCGCGGTGATCTTCCCATCCTCGATCTTGTAGGCCTCGGTGCACTGGAACACGTATTTGCCGGAAGTGATGTCGACCTGCCCGCCGCCGAAGCTCACGGCGTAGAGCCCGTTCTTGACCGAAGCGAGGATCTCGCCGGGATCGCGCTCGCCCGCGAGCATGAACGTGTTGGTCATGCGCGGCATCGGCACATGGCCGTAGCTTTCGCGCCGGCCGTTGCCGGTCGGGGACATGGCCATCAGGCGCGCGTTCTGGCGATCCTGCATGTAGCCGACGAGCACCCCGTCCTCGATCAGGACCGTGCGATGGGTCGGGGTGCCTTCGTCGTCGATCGAGAGAGAGCCGCGCCGTGCGGCAAGCGTGCCGTCATCGACCACGGTGACGCCCTTCGAGGCGACGCGCTCGCCCATCAATCCGGCGAAGGCGGACGTCTTCTTGCGATTGAAGTCGCCCTCGAGCCCGTGCCCGACCGCCTCGTGCAGCATCACGCCCGGCCAACCGGGGCCCAGCACCACGTCCATTTCGCCGGCCGGCGCCGGCACGGCGGCCAGATTCACCAGCGCCTGGCGCACGGCGTCGTCGACGGCGCCGCGCCAGGCGTCGCCGGTGACGAATCCGTCATAGACATCGCGGCCGCCGTAACCATGGCTGCCGGCTTCCTGCTGCGCGCCGTCGCCGACGACGATCGAGACATTGACCCGCACGAGCGGGCGGATGTCGCGGTATGACTCGCCATTCGCGCGGAGGATCTCGACCACCTGCCAGGAGGCGGCGACGCTCGCCGTCACCTGTCGCACCCGCGGGTCCTTCGCGCGCGCGTAGGCGTCGATTGCCTCCAGGAGCTTCACCTTGTCTTCGAAGGCAAGACCGGCGAGCGGATTGGCGTCGGTGTAGAGGCGAGCATTGCTGCGGGTCGGCGCGAGTGCGGCGCTGCCGGAATAGCCGCCTTTGACCGCGCGGACCGTGTCGGCTGCGCGCGCGATGGCGGCTTCCGACACGTCGGACGAGTGCGCGTAGCCGACCGCCTCGTCCTTCACCGCGCGCAGGCCGAATCCGTGCGAGGTGTTGTAGGTCGCCTGCTTGAGGCGGGAATTATCGAAGACGAGCACCTCCGACTGGCGGTATTCCAGGAACAGTTCGCCGTCGTCGGCGCCTTCAAGGCCGCCGGAGACGATTTGCACGACCCGCGCCCGGTCGAGACCGGCCCGATCGATCAGGGACATGGTCGGAGAATTCATGCTGCCACTCCAATGCTGGGGCTAACATAAGTGCGCATGGGTCGGAGCGCGAGGGCGGGCGCAACCCGTCAGGGCCGCTCGCGCGGCCCGCTCATTGGCGGCGTCGGCGCGCTAGCGCGCCGCGGTTGCGCGCTCGGCGAGACCCTTATGTGCGACCATGCGTTCGAGCGCTGCGAGCCAGCATCGATAATAGGGCGCGTCCTGGTCCAGCTCGCCGGCCTCGCCTGCGCGCATGATCTCTCCGCCGAACACCTCGGCCCATTCGGCCCAGGTGAAGGCGCCCCGCTCCGCGAGCGCCATCGCGAGCGCGAAGGCGAGAACCTCCCAGCTCTCGCGAAACACCGGACCATCCCCATTGCGCGGGATCGCGAGCATGGCCTGACCGCCCACTTGCGCCACAGGCAGGTCGGGCTCGGCCAGAGCCGCTATTTGCGCGCCCGAGTTCGGGTCGATCCGGCTCCCGAACGTGTTGATGAGGGCGCCGATCGCGGCGGGCTCCAAATAACCGTTCTCGGTGAGAAATATATGGAGGGCGCGCAACCGGAGCTCGGTGACAGGCGGCGCTGTGCCGGCGGCTTCACTTAGATCATGATTGCTGGTCATCCTCCAAATTAGAGCGAACTTCGGCCGGGTGGAACGAAAAATCGCGCCCGGAGGAGCTCTTTTTCGATCACGCCTCGAGATGGCGTCGAGGAAACAGGTGCGGCACGACGCCGCCGACCCGGCCGAACAGCACCGAGAGAATATAGATCGCGCCTGCCACCAGGATGATGGTCGGGCCCGACGGGGTGCCGGCGTGGAACGACAGGATCAGCCCGGCTATGCCGGAGAAGACGCCGGCGCCGATCGCGACGAGGATCATGGAGCTCACGTCGCGCGCCCAGAATCGTCCGGTCGCGGCCGGCACGATCATGATGCCGACCGAGAGAACCGTGCCAAGCGCGAAGAAGCCGGCGACGAGATTCATCACGACGAGCATGAGGAACGCGATATGCGCCGGCGCGCCCGCCCGGCTCACCGAGCGCAGGAAGCCGGGATCGACCGATTCAAGCACCAGCGGCCGCCAGATCACGGCGAAGACAAAAAGTGAGAGCGTCGTGATCGTCGCCATCAGCAGCAACGTCTCGTTGTCGAGGGCGAGCACGCTGCCGAACAGGAAATTGAGCAGGTCGACATTGGTCCCGCGCATCGACACGATGGTGACCCCGAGCGCGAGCGAGACGAGGAAGAACGCGGCGAGCGCGGCGTCCTCCTTGAGCTGGGTCAGGCGCGCGACCGCGCCCGCGGACAGCGCGACCGCAAGCCCGGCTATCAGGCCGCCCGCCGTCATCGCGAACAGATTGAGGCCGGACAGGAGAAAGCCGATCGCTGCGCCGGGGAGGATCGCATGCGCCATGGTGTCGCCCATCAGGCTCATCCTGCGCAGCATCAGGAAGACGCCGACCGGCGCGCCGCCGAGCGCGATGACCACGGCGCCGGCCAAAGCGCGCCGCATGAATTCGAATTCGGTGAACGGGGCAATCAGAAGGGCGTACATGCGTTCGCCTATGATGTTCTTTAGTCGATCACGTTGTTTACCCTCTCCCCTTGTGGGAGAGGGTGGCGAGGAATGAGCGGAGCGATTTCCGAGCCGGGTGAGGGGTCATACTCGGACTCGAGCACAAACCCCTCACCCGCCTCGCAGCCTGCGGCTGCTCGGCGCTCTCTCCCACAAGGGGAGAGGGTCTTCGAAAGGTTACTCCGCGGCGACCCGGCACTCGCCCGCCCGTTCCTCGAAGGCCTCGCACATGCGCCGCGCGCGTGCGAGATTCTCGCCCGTCAGGACGTCGCCCGCGGCGCCCCACGCGATCGGCTCGCGCGCGAGCAGCAGCACCTCGGGGAAGTTGGCGCGAACGAGGTCGAGGTCGTGCAGCGCCGCGAGCACGGTGCGCTGCTCGGCATGCCATTGGCGAATGAGGTCGAACAGATCGGCGGCGGTTTTCGAATCGATCGCATTGAACGGCTCGTCGAGGATAATGAGGCGCGCATCCTGCAGAAGCAGTCGGGCGAACAGCACGCGCTGCATCTGCCCGCCGGACAGATTGCCGATCGGCCGCCGCTCGAACCCGTTCAGACCGACGGCGGCGATCGCGGCATGGATATCGTCCCGCTCCTTGCGCCCGATCCCGCCGAACAGGCCGGTCTTGCGCCACAAGCCCATGGCCACGAAGTCGTAGACATGGATCGGGAACGAGCGCTCGATATCCGGCACCTGCGGCAGGTAGGCCACTTCGCGCCGGTCGAGGCCGCACAGATCGATCGAGCCGGCAAGCGTCGGGATGATGCCGACAATGCCTTTGAACAAAGTCGATTTGCCGGCGCCGTTCGGGCCGACCACCGCGAGCAGGGCGCCGCGCGCGACCGCGCCATCGAGATGATGGATCGCGGGGTGCCGGTCGTAGCCGAGCGTGAGATCATGGAATGCGAGCTGCGCCGCCACCGGTTCCCTCATGCGATCGCCCAGAGCACGAGCACCCACACCCAGACGACGACAATGCCCGCCGCGAGCAGCCGTCCGCCAAGCGACAGCCGCATCAGCGACGGCGGAACGGTCGGCGAGGGGTGCGCGTGGTCGGGAGGATGATGATGCGTCGTCATGGCTGGCCAGGAGGATCGTCAGACAATTGTTATAGTATCACAATTCGCCACGAACAACCGCGCCGCGCCCTTTATTCGGGCTTGGCGCGGCAACGCGAGCTTCGGTTGACACGCAAGCCGAGCAATTACATCGTGGATGAATGGCTGGAATTGCCGTGAAGCGCTACGTCATCAGCGGCTGACGAGAGATTTTCCCAGCGGTCGCAGAGCAAACTATCCAGCCGGCAGCCATAAGCGTATCCGCGGCGTCCGCTCAGACCGAGCACTCGCGGCTCTCGGCGAAGGCGGGCCGCCAACGCTTGAGCCAGAGCGAGTTCACGACCACGGATACCGAGGACAGCGCCATCGCCGCGCCTGCGAGCGTCGGGGTGAGGAAGCCCATGGCGGCGAGGGGGATGCCGACGACATTGTAGACGAAGGCCCAGAACAGGTTCTGCCGGATCTTGCGCACGGTGCGCCGGGCGATGTCGATCGCCGCGGCGACGAGGCGCGGATCGGGACGCATCAGGGTCATCCCGCCGCCTCCACGGCGACATCGGCGCCGGTGCCGAGCGCGAAGCCGACATCGGCAGCTGCGAGCGCCGGGGCGTCGTTTGATCCCGTCGCCGACCATGGCGACGTGACGCCCTTCGCCCTTGAGGGCGGAAACGGCGGCCTCCTTGTCGGCGGGCTTCACCGAGGCGCGGTAACTGGCGATGCCGAGCTTCTCGGCGACCGCCCGCGCGACCGGCGCAACGTCGCCGGTCAGCATTTCCGTCCGCACTCCCTGGTCGGACAGGAGTTCGACCGCTTCCGCCCGCCTCGCGGCGGATCGGATCGGCGATGCCGAGCACGCCGAGCGCCTGTTTGTCGGCGGCGACGACGACGACCGTCCGCGCCTCTTGTTCGATTTTTTCGAGCGCAGGCTCGACCGGGGCGAGATCGACGCCGAGCTCGCGCATCAGCTCGCGGCTGCCGATGGCGATCCTGCGGCCATCGACGATGCCAGTGACGCCGCGCCCGATCTGCGCCTGCACGCGCTCCGCCGGCGGCAGCGCGACGCCTGAGACGGTGGCGAGCACGGCCTTGGCGAGCGGGTGCTCGCTCCCCGCCTGCACCGCGCCGGCGAGTCGGAGGATGTCGTCGCGCTCGACTCCGGGCAGGTACACGACGTCGACGAGGGCCGGCCGGCCTTCGGTGAGGGTGCCCGTATTGTCGAGGACGACGGCGTCGACAGTTGCCGTGCGCTCGAGCGCTTCGATGTCCTTGATCAGGATGCCCGCCCGCGCCGCCGCGCCGGTGCCGATGACGAGCGCCGCCGGAGTCGCGAGCCCGAGCGCGCAGGGGCAGGCGATCACCAGCACGGACACGGCGGCGATGAGGGCTTCTTCGAACCCGTGCCCGCCGGCGAGCCAACCGAGGAACGTGCCGAGCGCGATCGCCGTCACGGCGGGAACGAACACCGCGGAGACGCGGTCGACCAGCCGCTGCACCGGCGCCTTGCCGGTCTGCGCGTTCTCGACCATGCGGATGATGCGCGCGAGCGTCGTGTCCTCCCCGACCGCGATCGCCTCGACGACGAGGCGGCCGACGCCGTTCAGCGCCCCCGCGGTGACGCGATCGCCCTCGCGCTTGACAACCGGCAGGCTCTCGCCGGTGTCAAGCGATTCGTCGGCCTCGCTCTCGCCAGCGACGATCGTCCCGTCGATGGGAAAGCGCTCGCCCGGCTTGATGACGACGCGATCGCCTGCGCGCACCTCCTCGATCCCGACCTCGGTTTCCCGGCCGTTGCGCTGCACGACGGCGCGCTCCGGCCGCAGGCGCATGAGCGCGCGAATGGCGGCGGTCGCGCCGCGCTTGGCGCGCGCCTCCAGCCACTTGCCGAACATGACAGAGGTGATGACGGCGGCGGCGCCCTCGAAATAAAGGTGCCCGGCGGATTCGGCGCCCCGCACGAGCACCATATAGGCGCTGAAGGCATAAGCGGCCGACGTGCCGAGCGCGACCAGCAGGTCCATATTGCCGGAATAGGCGCGCAGCGCCTTCCAGGCGCCCTGGTAGAAGCGCGCTCCGATGACGAATTGCACGGGCGTGGCGAGCGCAAGCTCGATCCACGGGTTGAGATGCAGATGCAGGCCGAACGGCGCGGCGATCATCGGCAGGAGGAGCGGGGCGGTGAGCGCCGCCGATGCGACGAGCAGCACGAGCTGACGCCGTTCCGCATCCGCGCGCGCGGCCTCGCGTTCCTGTTCCTCGCGGCGGCGCTCGGCGAGCGAGGATGCCCGCGGGTGCGCTCGGTAACCGATCCGCTCGACCGCCTCCGCGAGCTGCGATGGCGTCACGGCGGAGGAACGAAGCACGACGTCCGCGCGTTCGAGTGCGAGGTTGACGCTTGCCTGCCCGACGCGCGGGACCTGCCGCAACGCCGCTTCGACCCGTGTCGCGCAGGCGGCGCAGGTCATGCCGCCGATGTCCAGCACCACATGCGGGGGCGCCGTCTCCGCCGCTTGCGCGTGGGACTTGATCTCGGCGGCGAGCGACATCAGCATAAGCCTTTAATTCGGGCTAACATGGCGGTGGGCGATCGGTTACACAATATCCGAGTCCTGTGCGTATCCTGTGCGTACGTTCGGCGCGCCGCGCTGCAACTTGCAACGAGACCTGCGAAGTCGCATAGCTCAGCTTGGATCATGCGCTCAAACCTCCGCGACGATGCGGCGTCCCGCAGACGGGGTGGGCCCCCCACGCGGTCGGCGTCGGCCGTCGCCACGCGGGTCGCCTCGGTCGCCGATCTTCAATCCATCCTCCTGCTCGAGAACAAAGTCTTCGCGACCGACCGCATGTCGCGGCGGACCGTGCGCCGGTTCCTCCTCTCCGCAAACGCCGTGGCGCTCGCGGCCGAAGAGGGCGGTCGCCTCTGCGGGGCGGCGATCGTGCTGGTTCGCCGCACGAGCGATCTGGCGCGGCTCTACTCGATCGCCGTCGATCCCGACTGCGCCGGGCGCGGCGTCGGACCCGCCCTGCTCGCGGCGGCGGAGGCGGCGGCAATCGCGCGCGATTGCCAATTTTTGCGCCTCGAAGTGCACGAGAACAATGCACGCGCGATCTCCCTCTATCGCAGGGCCGGGTATCGCGAGTTCGGCCGCCATCACGAGTACTACAAGGACAGAGGCCATGCGCTGCGCTTCGAGAAACGCCTGGCGCCGCGGCTCGCAAGCCTTGCGGACGCGCCGCCCTATTTCCATCAGACCACCGACTTCACATGCGGTCCGGCATGTTTGCTGATGGCGCTGGCGTGGGCCGATCGCGCGTTTTGTCCGTCCCCGGTGATCGAGTTCCGGCTCTGGCGCGAGGCGACGACGATCTTTATGTCTACGGGTCCGGGAGGATGCGAGCCGTTCGGGATGGCGGTCGCCCTCAAACGGCATGGCTTGTCCTCTGAGATTTTCGTGACCCGACCGGGCCCCTATTTCCTCGACACGGTGCAGTCGGCCGAGAAGCGACGGGTGATGCGGTTCACTCAGGACGATTTCGTGGAGGAGGCGAAGGCGATCGGCCTCGCAGTCCACCTGACATATGCGGACGAATCGGTTGTGATACACGCGCTGGACGCAGGCGCCGCGGCGATCGTGCTCGTCTCTGGTTACCACATGACTCCAAGAGGACAGCCGCACTGGGTTTTCGTCTTCGGGCGCGAGGACCGCTTCGTGCTGGTGCACGATCCGGCCGCGTTGCGGGACGAGCATGGGCATGCGCTTGCGCCGGAAACCTACGCGGTGCCATGGCCCGCCTTCATGCGCATGACACGGTGCGGGCGCGATCATCTGGGAGCCACGATCCTCATTCGGAAAGGGTTTCCGTCATGACCGGCTGGGTCATTCTGGTCGACCAGCCCCGGGACTTCCCCAACGCTGAAACGCCGCACAAGGTGATCACCACGAGCGAATACCTCGTCCGTCCGCGGCTGTTCGAGACGGCGCGGCCGAAGCTCGTCAATCTGTCGCGCTCCTATGCCTACCAGTCGAAGGGCTACTACGCCTCGCTGCTCGCGGAGGCGCGCGGCCATCGGGTCATGCCGACCGTCGAAACCATGCTGGAGCTGCGCGAATCGAAGCTTTACGAGCACGCTTTGCCGGAGCTCGAGGACGAGCTCAATCGCTGCGCCCGCCGCACGGACTTCCAGCCGGAGGGCGAGTTCAAGCTGTTCGTGTGCTTCGGCATAGCGCGGGACGCGCGCTTCGAGCCGTTCGGCCGGCTGTTGTTCGACTGGTTCCGTTGCCCGGCGCTCGAAGTGTCCCTCGACACGAGCGCGGCCTGGCTGTCGATCGACCGCATCAGGCCGCGGAATCTCACCCGCCTGTCGAACGGCGAAGCGACGTTTTTCCGCGAGTCGCTCCACCAGCACACGCGGCGCGACTGGCGCGATCCCAAGGCGCGCAGCGTCTCGAAATACGACATCGCGGTTCTGTACGATCCGAACGAGAAACTGCCGCCCTCCTCGGCGGGGTCGATCAAGCATCTCGCGCGCATCGCCGAAAAGATGTCGGTCGACATCGAGCCGATCACCAAGCGCCAGCTCGCCGAACTCGCCGAGTATGACGGCCTGTTCATCCGCGAGACCACGTCGATCGACAACCACACCTACCGGTTCGCGCGGCGCGCGGTGCAGGAAGGCATGCCGGTCATCGACGACCCGATCTCGATGATCCGCTGCACCAACAAGGTGTTCCTGATGGAGCTGCTGCGGCAGAACCAGGTGCCGACGCCGCCCACCGTGATGATCGCCGAGGTGTCCGACCTGCCGCGGGCGATCGACGAACTGGGCTTGCCGCTGGTCGTCAAAATCCCTGACGGCTCGTTTTCGCGCGGCATTCATAAAGTCTCCAGCGCGGAGGAGTTCAAGCGCGTCGCCGAAGAGCTCTTCGAGGAGACCGACCTGCTGCTCGCGCAGAAATTCGTTCCCACCGAGTTCGACTGGCGAATCGGCGTGCTTGCCGGCGAGCCGTTGTTCGTCTGCCAGTATCGCATGGCGCGCGGCCACTGGCAGATCGTCAAGCACCGGCCGGACGGGACCGCGCGCGAGGGCGGCTTCAAGACCTTCGGGCTCGAGCAGACGCCGCCGGAGGTGATCGATCTCGCCGTGCGCGCGGCGCGGCCGATCGGCGACGGTTTCTACGGCGTCGACCTCAAGGAGACCACGAGCGGGGTCGTCGTCATGGAGGTGAACGACAATCCCAATCTCGAACATGGCATCGAAGACGCCGTGACCAAAGACGAGGTCTGGGTGCGCATCCTCAAATGGTTCATCGAACGGCTGGAGCAGTGACTCCCTTTGTCATGCTCCGCGCAAGCGAGCATCCAGCATGCATACCGGGCCGTTCGTACGGAAATCGTGAGGCCGGGGTTCCTGGATCATCCGCTGGCGCGGCTGATGACCGCGAGAAGGGTTTCGCTCCGCTTTGTAGATGACAGCCAAGAGGAGTATTTCCGCGGCTGGCTGTTCGTTCACGCGACAGCGGGCGTATGCACGTGTTCCGGGCGGACACCCATGCCGATGAGCCGCCCGGGAATTCGGCGCAGGAGCGGAAACGCGCTGAACAGCTCCAGGAACGCCGGCGGCTTCACCGGGGCGCGCGTCGCGAGCACTTGACCGATCACGCGCTTCTGTACGGCGAGCTGCATGCGCTGCGTGATGATCGTCGGCAGTTCGCGCCGGCGCTGGATTTGGCTCAGCACGTCCTCGCCGACCGCGCCCGACCGCAGCGGCCCGGCGAGCGCATTCGCCGCGGCGACCGCGTCCTGGATCGCCAGATTGACTCCGACGCCGCCGACCGGGGACATCGCGTGCGCGGCGTCGCCGATGAGCAGAAGTCCTGGCTTGTGCCAGCGCTTCAGCCGGTCCACGCGCACTTCGAGCAGCTTGATCGCATCCCAATCGGCGAGCTCCGCGACGCGGTCTTCGAAACGCGGCTGGATATGCACGATGCCGGTGCGGAATTGTTCGAGCCCGCGCGCCCGCAGGTCATCGAACGACCCCTTGGGGATGACGAAGGCGCATTGCCAGTATTCGCCGCGATTGATCGTCACCAGAATCGATCCGGCGTTGAAGAAGCCGAGGCTGTCTTCCGGATCGCCGGGTTCATGCCGCAGGCGGAACCAAAGCACGTCCATTGGCGCGCCGAGATTCTCGACCGCAAAGCCGGTTTGGGCGCGCATCGTCGAATGCCGTCCGTCGCAAGCGACCACGAGCGGCGCATGCACGTCGATCTCGCCACTGGGAGTTTTCGCCCGCACGCCCACCACGGCGCCGCCCTTCTCGATCAGGTCGGTTCCCTCGGTCTGCATCATCAGCCGGAAGGCGGGATAGCGTTTGCCCTGCTCGGCCAAGAAATTGAGGAAGTCCCACTGCGGCATGAACGCGATGTAAGGGCACTGCACGGGGAGATGGGAGAAATCGCCGACCGTCACCTGCTTGCCGCCGATGCTCGCGCTCAGCGTGCGCACTTTCTGGTGCGGCAGTTGCAGGAACTCGGTGAGCAGACCGAGCTCGTGCATCAGCTCCAGCGTGGACGGGTGGACCGTATCGCCGCGGAAGTCGCGGAAAAAGTCCGCATGCTTCTCCATTACGACGACGTCGACGCCCGCGCGCGCGAGCAGGAATGCGAGCATCATCCCGGCCGGCCCGCCGCCCACAATGCAGCAGGCGGCATTCAAGCTTTCACCCATTTGCGCACCTCTTGCCAGGGAACAAGCCATTCCGATCAACCACAGTTCGGCATGACCCGCAATCGATGCACCAGGTAATGCGTGGGTCGGCGGAACTCATGCGGCGGATCGTTCATAAGCCGAGCGATCCAGGACCGGAGCCGCTGGGGCGCATGGGCGGCCCGGCTAGATCGTCCGCTCGGTGACCATATAGCCGGCAAGCAGGGCCAGGCCGAAGGCGAGAACCACGACCGCGGCGGCTGCCTCGATGCCGCGCATCGCGAGCACGCCGGCTCCGGCGCGATGGACGGCGATGCGCTTCGCCACGGTCTTTGCCGCCACCGCGAAGGTCGCAATCGCCGCGACGGTGATGGCGGTGCCGAACCCCATCACGAAGGTGGAGGCGACGCCGGCCCAGAACAGCCCCTGCGCCAGCGCGAAGACGAGGACGAGGATCGCCCCCGAGCAGGGCCGCAGTCCGACGGCGATGATTGCGGACAATCCGCGTTGCCAGCCGCCGCAGCCGGCGAGTTGTTCCGGCTCCGGCCCATGCGAATGGCCGCAATGGTCGTCATGCTGGTGCGCATGATCGTCGTGGGCGTGTCCGCAATGATGGTGGGCGGCGTGGGCGTGCCCCGCCGCAGGGTGCGTGTGCTCGGCGTGGGCGTGAGCGTGCTCGGCGTGCGTATGCGCGTGTTCGCCATGCACATGCGAGTGCTCGGCGTGTGCATGGGCGTGCGCATGAGCGTGCTCGGCGTGGGCATGAGCGTGCGCGTCCCCGGTGTGGACGTGCGCAGCCTCGGAGTGGACGAAGCCGGCCTTGCCCATACGCCATGCGTGAAATGCTTGAAGAAAGGCGCGGCCCTTCACCCAAGTGAGCCGCGCACCCACTAAAGAGATCAGGGCGTAACTGACGATCTCGATGACGCGGACGGCGTCGTTCATGCTCTTGGCGGTGGCATTCAGGGCGAAGGCGGCGACGCTGACCAGCGCGACCGCCACCACGGCTTGCAGCAGCGCGGAGGCGAAGGACAGCGCGACGCCGCGCCGCCACGTTTCCTCATTCGCGAGGAGATAGGAGGAGATCACGGCCTTGCCGTGCCCGGGGCCGGCGGCATGGAATACGCCGTACAGGAAGGAGACGCCGAGCAGGCCCCACACGGCAGTGCCGTCTGTTTTGGCGGCGCGGATGAGGCCGGAGAGCGCGCGGTAGAACTCGGCCTGTTTGGCAAGGAGCCAGCCGATAATGCCGCCCACCTCGAGCTGCGGCGGCGCCGGCCGCGCTCCGCCGAATGGCGACGTTTGCGCAAGCGCGTCGTCGAACACGCCTGAAACGGCGATGATCGACACAATCGCGATGACCAGCAATGCCGAGCGCCAATTGCGCACACCTCTCCCCGCCGGGGAGAGGTGAATGAAGCCTCGCCTCACGGGCACTTCACCGAGACTTTGTTGGCGAACATGGCCCCGTAATTGGCCGAGTCGGCCTGGGCGAAGAATGCTTCGCCGAGATTCTGGATCTTGGCGTTGACCTCGGCGTCGTTCGGCTTCTTGAGCGCGAACTGGCAGTTCGGCGGGGCATCCTTCAGGACGAGCGGATTCTGTTTGGCGAAGCTGAAGTCGACGAAATAGGTCGGATCGTAGACTTCCAGATCGATCGTGCGCGCCTTTGCCGGCAGCGCGAGCGGCAGGGTGAAATACAGCGTCAGCAGCGAATCCTTGTATTCGGCCGAATAATCGGTGGCCTCGCCGAAGGCCGCCTTCTTGCCGTCCAGCCTGGCGAAAGTGAAGAATTCGAATTCCTTGAGAGAGGTGGCGTTCTCGGCGGCGAGCGGGGCCAGTTCCTCGCGGGTGAACACGCCCTTCGTCTTCGCCTCGATGCCTTGCGTCGCGAAGGCCGAGTACATGTCGTCGAAGGTCCAGGCTTGCCGGATGCCGGTGATCGATCCGTCCGGCGCATAGATCACTTCGCTCGTCATGGTGACCCAGACATGCGGATGCGCCTGCGCCGCCGTGACGGTCATCGCCGTAGCCGCGGCTGCGAGCGCCGCCACGGCCGCAAACCCACGCAAGGAGGCGGTCGGGCGCCTGGCCATGTCGAGACCCTCATGTTGGTGACACCGGTTCCGCCGCCGGCGCCGAGCAGAGGCGAACATAGCATGCACTGGGGCAAAATGGAGGCGCGGAGCCTCGTCTGGACTTCCGTATCTATCGCCCGGTGCGGCTGAACAGCGCCGCGGGCGTCAGTTTTGCGAATCCGAACAAGTAGATAATCTCGAGAATTCCCAGACGATCGACAGCGGGGCGCTGCCGAAAGGATATGCGCGCGCCTCGCATGGTCGCCGAATTGATCGAGCAGCCCTGCCGTGGGACAGCGTGCGATTCAGCGTCCCTTCACTCGATGAGCTTGTTTACTTTTCGTGACCTGAGTCACGAGCGCGATAGCGTTCTGCCAGCCTTTTCGGGTTTCTCCTCCGTTTCAAGGCTCGCCTCCTTTTCAGGCCTGTCCTTCAGATAGGGAAGACTGAACGCCGTCGCTCGCCAGTGAGCTTCCGAAGGCACAAAAAAAGTACTTTGCACGGACCGCGGTACCCAACGGCCGAACCAGATGAGAACGGGTGGCTGGAAGGTCCGTCCCGTCACCGCAACCTGAACGAAGCACATGGCCTCGCTCGGAACCTGACACCAGCTAGCGAACTGCGTTTCCTCGCCTGGACTCAGGTTTAGGTCGCGACATTGAGCAACGTGAATATCGTCGACCTCGTGTACAAAAAGATCGCATCCCTGCGACGACACACGAACTTGCAAGCTAGTCAAAGTGAGCGTTGATTGATTTCCTTTTTTGAGTTTCGTGTTTACAACGAGGTCGTGTTTTGTTGGATCGATTTTGTTAGGCATTCTTTGCAGGTCGATGCCGACCGTTAGGTTGATCACGAAATGCCCTGACACAAGGCGCCAAACTGCATAGGCAACCGTGCCCAAGCCAGTTAGCACAACCAGGAGTGATGAATCGAGCATCAATGCGCCTCGTCCCAGTTATCGGCGGCGCGGGCGTCGACATGCAAGGGCACCGTGAGCGACACCGCCGGCATGGGCGCGTCCTCCATCACCCGCTTGATCACCGGCAGCGTCGCCTCGACCTCCTGCTCGGGCAGTTCGAACACGAGTTCGTCATGCACCTGCAGGAGCATCTGCGCGGAGAGATTCGCCTTCGCCAGCGCTCCCTCCATGCGGATCATGGCGCGGCGGATGATGTCGGCCGCGGTGCCCTGGAGCCTCGCATTCACGGCGGCGCGCTCGTTGAAGGCGCGCACCGAGGGGTTCGAGGCGGCGATGTCGGGATAGTGGCACTTGCGGCCGAACAGCGTGACGACATAGCCGTTCTTGCGGCAGAACTCCTTGCTCGTCTCCATGAAGTCGCGGATGCCGGGGAAGCGCTCGAAGTATTTCTTGATATAGGCGCCGGCCTCCTCGCGCGGGATGCCGAGCTGGTTGGCGAGCCCGAACGCGGAGATGCCATAGATGATGCCGAAATTGATCGCCTTGGCGCGGCGGCGCACCTCGCCGGGCATGCCCTGCACCGGCACGCCGAACATTTCCGAGGCGGTCATGGCGTGGATGTCGAGGCCTTCGCGGAACGCGCGCTTGAGGGGCACGATGTCGGCGATCTCGGCGAGGAGGCGCAGCTCGATCTGCGAATAATCGGCGGAGGCGAGCTTCATGCCGGGCCGCGCGATGAAGGCGCGGCGGATTTTGCGCCCCTCCTCGGTGCGGATCGGGATGTTCTGCAGGTTCGGTTCGGCCGAGGAGAGCCGGCCGGTCGTGGTGGCGGCGAGCGCATAGGAGGTGTGCACCCGCCCGGTGTCGGGATTGACATAGGCGGGCAACTGGTCGGTGTAGGTCGATTTCAGCTTGGTGAGCTGCCGCCATTCGAGGAGTTTCACCGGCAGCGCATGGCCCTCTTCGGCGAGGTCGTCGAGCACGGAGGCCGATGTCGACCAGGCGCCTGTCTTGGTCTTCCTGCCGCCGGGCAGCTTGAATTTGCCGAACAGGATGTCGCCGAGCTGCTTCGGGCTGCCGAGATTGAACGGCTCGCCGGCGAGCGCCTGCGCCTCGTGCTCAAGCGCCGCCGCCTTCTGGGCGAACTCGCCGGAGAGGCGCGAGAGCGCCTCTCGATCGATCGAAATGCCGCGCCGTTCCATGCACGCGAGCACCGGCACGAGCGGGCGTTCGAGCGTCTCGTAGACCGTGCTGACGCGCTCGGCGACGAGCCGCGCCTTGAACAGCCGCCACAGGCGGAGCGCAAGGTCGGCCTGCTCGGCGCAATAGGGGCAGGCGCGGGTGATTTCGATGTGCTCGAAGGGAACGAGCGTGCGGCCCTTGCCGACAATGTCGGCGAGCGCGAGCGACGAATGCTGCAGGTGGCGGGACGCAAGCTCGGTCAGCGAATGCCCGCCAAGCCCGGCATCGAGCACATAGGACATGAGCTGCACATCGTCGAACGCGGCAAGCTCGATATCGTGACGCTTGAGCGCGTGCAGGTCCGCTTTCAGATCGTGGCCGATCTTCATGACGCCGGCGCTCTCGAGCAGCGGCTTGAGCTGCGCGAGCGCGTCGTGGATCGGGACCTGGCCGGGCACGAGACCGCCGCCGGCGAGCAGGTCGTTCGCGGCGCGGTGGCTGAGCGGAATGTAGCAGGCCTTGTCGGGCCCAAGCGCGAGCGAGACGCCGATGATCTCCGCGATCATCGGATCGGGCGAGGTCGTGACCAGATCGATCGCGACAAAGCCCTGTTCGCTCGCCGCCGCGATCCAGCGCGCGAGCATGTCGCGGTCGAGCATGGTTTCGTAGCGCGTGCGGTCGATCCTGGTGCGCGCGGCTTCCGCTATTCGCGCCGCGACGAGGTCCTGCGGGGTGACGGGGGCTCCGCCCGGACCCGGAGTGCGGGCAACGCGCGGCCGCGTGTCCGGGAGCGCAAGCGAGAGCTGCCTTGCCGGTCCTGCGCCGGCCGTTGCGGCAGTTTCCGCTGGGGCCGGCTCCTCGGCCGCGACAGGCGATGGCGCCGCCTCGACCGCGCCTCCGCCCGGCCGCAGTTTTGGATCGGCCTCCACCTCGTTGGGGTCGATCCCGGCCGCCTCGGCGACGCGTCGCGTCAGCGTGTTGAACTCCATCGCCTTGAGGAAGGCGATGAGCTTCTTGTCGTCGCGCCCGTCGAGCCGGCATTCTTTCAGCGGGCAGGCAAGCTCGACCTGGTCGTCCAGCAGCACGAGCCGCTTCGACATCCGTGCCTGCTCGGTGAACTCGATCAGCGCTTGCCGCCGCTTGTCCTGCTTGATTCCGGGGGCGCGCGCGAGCAGGGTTTCGAGGTCGCCATATTCGCCGATCAGCTGCGCCGCCGTCTTGACGCCGATGCCGGGCACGCCGGGCACGTTGTCGGTCGCATCCCCGATCAGCGCCTGCACCTCGGTGACCTTTTCGGGCGGCACGCCGAAGCGCTCGATCACCTCGGCGCGGCCGATGCGCCGCTCATTGCCGGGCATCGGGTCGTACATCAGGACGCCGTCGCGCACGAGCTGCATCAAGTCCTTGTCGCCGGCGATGATGGTGACGTCGGCGCCGTCCGCGCGCGCGACGCGCGCATAGGTCGCGATCAGGTCGTCGGCCTCGTATCCCTCCTGCTCGATCGGAACGAGGCCAAAGGCGCGCACCGCGTCGCGCATCAGCGGGAACTGCGGGATCAGTTCGTCGGGCGGCTCGGGACGGTGGCCCTTGTATTCGGTGTAGATTTCGTTGCGAAAGCTCTTGCCGGAATAGTCGAACACGACCGCGAGATGGGTGGGCCTCACCTCGTTCAGCCCCTCGCGGAGAATCTTCCACAGCATGTTGCAGAAGGTGAGCACGCCGCCGATCGGCAGCCCGTCCGAGCGCGTGAACGAGCGGCCACGGCTCTGCGCCGCCTTGAACATGGCGAAATAGGCGCGGAACACGAAGGACGACCCGTCGATGAGAAAGACGTGGTCGCCTTTTTTCGGAGCGTCGGGATTGGGTGCGATCATGGACGGCTCTGAACAGCGTTGTTAAGCCGAATGTGGAACCAGGACCGCCCGTTGGCAACCTGAGCCGGCCCCTCACGCAAGCAACAGGCCCGCGATGAAATTCGCCGACCCGCTGCCGATCGACGATGTGCTGCCGGACCTCACGGCGGCTCTCGCGACGCATGAATCGGCCGTGCTGGTTGCGCCGCCCGGCGCGGGCAAGACCACGCGCGTGCCGCTGGTGCTCGCCGGCGAGCCTTGGGTCGCGGGAAAGAAGCTTCTCGTGCTCGAGCCGCGCCGGCTCGCAGCGCGCGCCGCCGCCGCGCGCATGGCCGCGACGCTTGGCGAAAGCGTCGGCGAAACGGTCGGCTATCGCGTCCGCTTCGGCTCGAAAGTGTCGGGCAGGACCCGCATCGAGGTCGTCACCGAGGGCGTGTTCACGCGCATGGTGCTCGACGATCCCGCCCTCGAAGAGGTCGCGGCGGTGCTGTTCGACGAGTTCCACGAGCGCTCGCTCGACGCCGATCTCGGCTTGGCGCTCGCCCGCGACGTCCAGCAGGGCCTGCGCGCCGACCTCAAGCTGCTCGTCATGTCGGCGACGATCGACGGCGCGCGCGTCGCCGCGCATCTGGGCGACGCGCCGGTGATCGCGAGCGAAGGGCGCGCTTTCCCGGTCGAGACCCGCCATCTCGGCCGCGACGCCGCCCGGCCGATCGCGCCGCAGGTCGTCGACGCCGTCCTGCGGGCGCTGCGCGCCGAGCCGGGCTCCTTGCTCGTGTTCCTGCCGGGCGCGGCGGACATCCGCCGCGTCGAGCGACTGCTTGGAGACAGCCTGCGCGATCCGGCCGTCGACGTCGTTGCGCTTTACGGCGCGCTCGACGCCGAGGCGCAGGACCGTGCGATCGCGCCCGCTCCGACGGGCCGGCGCAAGGTGGTGCTCGCGACATCCATCGCCGAGACCTCGCTCACGATCGAAGGCGTGCGCGTCGTCGTCGATAGCGGGCTTGCGCGCGTCCCCCGCTACGAGCCCGATCTCGGGCTGACGCGGCTCGAAACCGTGCGCGTCTCGCGCGCGGCGGCCGATCAGCGGCGCGGGCGGGCCGGCCGCACCGAGCCGGGCGTCTGCTACCGGCTGTGGGACGAGCGGGAGACCATGTCGCTCGCGCCCTACGCGGCGCCGGAAATCCTCGCCGCCGATCTGTCCGGCTTCGTGCTCGACCTCGGCCATTGGGGCGTAACCGATCCGCGCCGGCTCGTCTTTCTTGATC
>DASUPI010000106.1:0-3707 GCA_036281135.1 Rhodoplanes sp.
GCCGCTTTCGAGCTTATAGCCGAACAATTCGGGTCCGAAGCGCAATTGGCCGATCACGGCCTTGGCGTAGGGATCGAGCACCAGCTTGTTGGGATTATAGCGGTGGCCGTTTTCCGGTTCGTAGGGGCCGTGCACGCGATACCCGTAGATCGTGCCGGGCCGGGCGTCGGGAACGAAACCGTGCCACACCTCGTCGGTGAACTCGGGCAATTCGGTCCGCTCGATTTCCTTCTCGCCCTGATCGTCGAACAGGCACAGCTCGACCTTGGTGGCGGAGGCGGAGAACAGGGCGAAATTCACTCCGAGGCCGGTCCAGGTCGCTCCTAAAGGATAGGGAGATCCCTCCCGCAAGCGCGGCTTCGTCGCCTCTCGGCCCGGGCTATCTGCGTTCGCCGCGTCTGGCGGAACGAGTCTCGCTTCCATCATGTGAGAGCCCCTCAGTCCCTTGGTGTCCTTAGGTCGACGAAATTACATTTAACGGCGAACAAGGAAACAAAAGTTCCCCGGCGCGGTGCAGCAAAGCTTCGGGATAGGCGACGCCCGGCTATGCAGAATGGAAAGACCGAAGCATTCGACTGCAATCTGCATTGTTTGAAGAAAAACCCGGGAGGACGACTGAAATCTGTGCGACAAGAACGCGACATTGATTAATTCAAAACTGAAATCATTAGTATTGTTTTGTGACAAGCGGATATAAAATCCGTTTTTGGCACGACGCGGCCTTTGGCCGGAAGGGCCGAGGCCCGCCGCGACCGGCAAGGAGATCGCGTCCTGCGCAACCTTGACCACGTCGTGAATTCCGCCGCCTTCAGCCGCGACGGGTCGCGCATCGTCACGGCTGAAGAAGACAAGATCGCGCATCTTCAGTCGATGTCGGTGAAAGACCTGCTGGTGGAGGCCTGCGCAAGGCAGAAACTCCACCTATCGCCCTGTTCAGCCCGCATTCACCGGATGATGCGGCAGAAATAATTGAAAATGACCGCGTTTCAGAAAAAACGTAACCCCCCTTCTGTCTCAGTTCCGCTGAACGAAGCAGCTGCCGCCTGCCGCCTTGAGCTCCTCGCAGAGCTGGGTCGCCTCCTCGCGTGAGGCGAACGGGCCGACCTGCGCGCCGTAATAGATGCCTTTGCCGGGTTGCTCCTTGCGGCGAATGATCGGCGGCCGGCCGCTCAGGACTGAAGAATATTTGGCCTGCATAGCGCGGAAGGAGGCCTGGGCGTCCTCTTGCGTCTTGTTCGCCGAGAGCTGAACGACATAATTGCCTTCGCTCGAGCGCGGCGCCGGCGCAGCCAGCGCGGTCTGCGACCGCGTGGTCTGGGGGCGCGCGGGCGCGGCTCGGAGTGGAATCGACTGCGTCACGCTGCCGGACGAAGCCGGCGCGGCGGAACGGACGGTTCGGCCCGGCGTGGGAGTTGCGGGCACGGCCGCCCGAGGGGCCGCCGCGGTTGGGGCCGGCGCTTCGTCGGCCGGCCCTCCCTTGAGGCCCATCGTCACCGTCCTGACCCTCTTGGGCTCGCTTGCGGCTCCCGTGGGTGCAGGAGGCGGGCGAACATTGCTCGACTCGGTCGTTAAGGGAGCGCTCACCGTCGGCGGGGTCTCCGCCAGCGGCGGACTGACGCCGGGGACGAGCGCCCATGCGTTCGGATCCTTGATCGTCAGGGACTGTTCTTCGCGCGAGACCACGCGCTCGCCCGTGCTGCGATCTGCCAGGCGCTTCTGGATCTGCTTGGCGCCGTTTGCTGTCGCGGAGGCGGTCTTCGCCGTCTGCTGCTGCCCCTCTCCGCCGAACATCGTTCGGTAGCTATAAGCGCCTGCGGTCCCGATCATCGCGAGGGCGAGGATGGCGACAGCGGCCCAAAGTTTGCGGCCGCGCGGCTGGTAGCTGTCTTCGTAATCGCGCCCGCTATAATCATGGGCGTCATATTCGTCGTAGCGCTCGCACTGAGCGCCAACCTCGTCCGCAACCGCATGCGCGTCGTCGTAATACTCGGCAGGCTGATAAGTCGTCTCGGCGGTCGGCTCATAGCGCGTATAATTGCCAGCCGCCGGCACCTGGGGACGCCTGCTCGCGACCGGAGCCGTCCGCTCGAAGGTGCGCGCCGGCACTCGCGCCGCGGAGCCCCTTGCGTCCGCGTCATAGCTTAAAAGACAGGCGGCGGCATCGTCGGTGCGCGCCATGTCTTCAATCGGTGCGTCGCGTGTGGTCATGTCCTTCAACGGCTTCCGGGGAGAGGCGCAAATCCCCTCGTTCAATCCATCGTTAATTGCGCGTATCGCTCTGGCCATACCCGCAGAAAGTCCCGTTACTGGTTGAGGCGGGAGACCTATCACCGGTGCTATTCCTAGCATGCCCTGGCGTTCAGGAGGAAGCAGCTGGATTAGTTTCGCCACCTTGGTGATGGCCTCGTTCCTCGTCAGCGGCGCATTCGTTCAATATTCGCCCAAAAAAATTACCGAACCGTTTCGCACCAACCAGCCTCGATACCGCTAAGGGCCCGTGGGGAAATAAGTGCGGCTTCCAACCAGCGTGATCGCCATGTGCAGCCGGAGTATTCCAGATGCACCCGATTCACTTAATGCTCAACGAGCCCTAAGAGCCGCATTGCGGCCTTGAGAGGGCTGACCACGCCCTGGGGTGGTCGCACCGGTCGATCTTTGGCGCGTCGCGCGCATGACGCCGAGCCCACGACACCAGATCAAGCCTACTTCAACGCATGGGCGCTCGTCCCCGGGGTCAGTCCGCCGCTGGCGGAGACCCCGAAGACCGCCTCCGTGACAGCAAACGGCGACAAGCGAATACGATTTTGCGTGGTGGGCCAGACTTGACGACGCCGGCTGCCGCATCGTGACCCGGTTCAAGTCCAACACCCGCCTCACCGTGGTCGCCGAGAACCGCGTGAGCAACGATGGCCCGATCCTGTCCGACCGCATCGGCTACCTCGCGGCAAGCCGCACCAACCCGTTCGAGGTCCCGGTGCACGAAATCCGCGTGCGCATCGAAAGCGGCAAGATCCTGCGTATCCTCTCCAACGACATCGACGCAAGCGCTGACGAAATCGCCACGCTCTACAGACGCCGCTGGCAGATCGAGTTGTTCTTCCGCTGGATCAAGCAGACCCTCAAGATCAAGCACTTCCTCGGCACGTCGGAAAACGCCGTGCGCATTCAGATCGCGGTCGCCCTCATCGCCTTTCTGCTCCTGCGCCTCGCCTATGCCGCACAGACCGCCGTCGAGGGCCTCCTCGCCTTCACCCGTCTCGTCCGCGCCAACCTGATGCACCAACGCCCCATCGATCGCCTGCTCAATCCGCCGCCGCCCATCATTAAGGATCATCGCCAGTTAATCCCCACCCTGTGCCAATACTGAACCGGACAGCCGTGGCCACGCGCAGGCTCGACGGCGCGAAGAATATAGTAGCATCCGTACCCTTGCGCTCAAGCGCGGCCTTGAGCCGCTCGGCCAAGCCTGATGTGACGATATGCGTTGCGGAGGTCGATGTGGCGGAGGCCGGTGTAATACTCGAAGTCGACGGGAATGAGCGGCATGGGTGCCCTCCGGTCGGTCGCAGTCGTCAGCTCGCGAGCGCTTCGCTAATGGCGCCGTCGACTGCGCCCTTGTCCTCGGGAAACAGCCCGAACGTGGTGAGGTGTCCAGACCTGGTGGTGGTGAGCTCGCGGAATCGCGCACCGGGAATCCGCTCGGCGTC
>DASUPI010000107.1:0-3301 GCA_036281135.1 Rhodoplanes sp.
CGTCGTCACCGGATCGACCTCAGGGATAGGGCTCGGAATCGCCCGCGCCTTCGCCAGGGAGGGCATCCATGTCGTGCTGAACGGATTCGGCGACAAGGCCGAGATCGAGGCCGAGCGCGCCCGCATCGAGCGCGAATGCAAGGTCAAGGCGCTCTATTCGCCCGCCGACCTGACGAAGCCCGCCGAGATCGCGGACATGATGAAGATGGCCGCAGAGGCGTTCGGCGCCGTCGACATCCTCGTCAACAATGCGGGCATCCAGCATGTCGCGCCGGTCGAGGAATTCCCCGTCGACAAGTGGGATCAGATCATCGCGATCAATCTTTCCTCGACGTTCCATACCGTGCGCGCGGCGGTGCCCGGCATGAAGGCGCGCAAGTGGGCCGCATCATCAACATCGCCTCCGCTCATTCGCTCGTCGCCTCGCCGTTCAAGGCCGCCTATGTATCGGCGAAGCACGGGCTCGCGGGCTTCACCAAGGTGGTCGCGCTCGAACTCGCGACCTCCGGGATCACGATCAACTGCATCAGCCCCGGTTATGTGTGGACGCCGCTCGTCGAGAAGCAGATCCCCGATCAGATGAAGACCCGCAATATGAGCCGGGAACAGGTGATCGAGGTGCTGCTGGCGGCGCAGCCGACCAAGCAGTTCGTCACGGTCGATCAGGTTGCGGCGCTCGCCCTTTATCTTTGCTCCGGCGCCGCCGCCCCGGTCACAGGTGCGAATATTTCGATCGACGGCGGCTTCACCGCGCAGTAGGCGGCGGGTCGCAGTCGCAGTCGCAAAGCCCGAGCCCGTACGGTCGCACCGCCATGAAGAAGCGAAGCTGTTGCGCTGGATCGGCTCGGGCAGGCGCGACCGAGCTTCGGCCGACCCGCAGTCATTTGATCCGCCCCCGCCCGGCAGCCCGAAGAAGCTGATCAATCTCGCGCTTCAGGGCGGCGGCGCGCATGGCGCCTTCACCTGGGGCGTGCTCGATCATCTTCTCGCCGACGGGCGGCTGCAGTTCGAAGGAATTTCCGGCACCTCGGCGGGGGCGGTGAATGCGGTTCTGCTCGCGGACGGACTCGCGCGCGGCGGACCGCAGGAGGCGCAGAAGCGCCTCGCCGAGTTCTGGCGCGCGGCGAGCGTGGGCGGTTCGCTGCCGGCGCTGCAGCGGGCGGTGATCGAGCGGCTGTTCACCTTTCTGCCGCTGGAACAATCGCCGATGCAGCTGTGGTTCAATGCGCTGTCGCGCTATTTTTCGCCGTATACGCTCAATCCGCTCAACATCAATCCGCTCAAGAACCTGATCGAGCGCTTCGTCGATTTCGAGGCGGTGCGCGCCTGCAAGGATCTGCAGCTCTTCATCTCGGCGACCAATGTCCATACCGGACGGCTGCGCGTGTTTTCGCGCGACAAGATCACCGCCGACGTGGTGATGGCCTCCGCCTGCCTGCCGTTCCTGTTCCGCGCGGTCGAGATCGACGGCGTGCCCTATTGGGACGGCGGCTATCTCGGCAATCCGGCGATCTTCCCGTTCTTCCATACCACCGCCACCGAGGACGTGCTGCTCGTCCAGCTCAATCCGCTCGAGCGCAAGCTCACGCCGACGTCTACGCGCGACATCATGAACCGGGTGAATGAGATCACGTTCAACTCCTCGCTCCTGTCGGAATACCGCGCCATCGAGTTCGTCGCGCGGCTGATCGAGCAGCAGCGGCTGCCGCACGGCACGGGCCCCGGGCAATACCGCCTCATCAAGCTGCACCGGATCGTGCTCGACGGCTCCGGCCAGGGCTACTCGGCCGATACCAAGCTCTCGAACGACTATGATTTCTTCGCGTTGATGCGCACGCGCGGCGCGCAGGCCGCGCGGCGCTTTCTCGACGCGCATTTCGACGACATTAATGTAAAGAGCACGGTCGATCTCACCGCCGAAGCGCACGCCGAATGGGCGTGAGCGGTTCGGCGCAGCAAAGAAAGCGATCGGCTGAAGGCGAAGCGCTGCCGAAAATCGCCGAGCGGAACACAGCGTCGCAAGCAAGGCGCGAAAGTGTCTACCGCGGGTCGTGAATTTGTTGCTGATTTGCGACAGGATGCGGCAGAACGCGTGATGTAAGTCTCACCATTCCTCCCACTGCGCGAAGGGTGTACACGCTCGGCCCACCGCCGTGCTGCCTAAGCTACTGATAACTCAGTGCTTTGCGCGATAAGTATTGCAAATGGGGGCTCACATGATCCGTGCAACAAAGGCCTTACTCCTCGCGACTGTCGCGGTCGCAGCATTCTCCTCTGCACCGGCGTCGGCGGCCGACATTCCCGTCTACAGGGCGCCGCCGCCCGTGGTCGACGTTTGGAATCCCTGGATGATCCGCATCCGGGCGGTAGGCGTCCTTCCGCGCGACAGCGGCACGGTGGACATTCCGAGCGTTCCGATCGCGCACCCGGTCCCCGGCGACGTCCTTGCGGTGAGCAAGACCGTCATTCCGGAAATCGACATCAGCTACTTCTTCACCCCGAATATCGCGCTCGAACTCATCCTCGGCGTCACGCCTCACAAGGTCACGGGGCAGGGCGTGCTGAGCGGGCTCGACATCGGCCAGACCTGGCTGCTGCCGCCGACGCTCACGCTGCAGTACCACTTCACGTATTTCGGCGCGTTCAAGCCGTATATCGGCGGCGGCGTGGACACACGGTGTTCTTCAATACCTCGGGGTCCAATGCCCCGGCGGTCGTGCCGCTGACGGCGCCGCTCGGAGCGAGCCTCACGGTCACCGATCTCAACGTGAAGAACGCGTTCGCGCCGGCGGCCCAGATCGGCTTCGACTACATGCTGACCAAGAATGTCGGCGTGAATGTCGACGTCAAGAAGCTGTGGCTGCGTCCCGACTGGAGCGGCGCGATCAGCGTTGGCGGCGGAGCGCCATTGCCGTCACTCGGCAAGGTCAATCTCGATCCGTGGCTGGTCGGCGGCGGCCTGACCTACAAATTCTGATCTGATGGATAAGGGGATGCTATGAAGAAGTTCTTGATGAGTTGCGCCGCCCTGTCGGTTCTTGCGTTGCAAAGCGCCGGACATGCGGCCGACCTTGTCGCCCGACCCGTGGTCGCCGCGGCGCCCGCCGTGAATTGGACCGGCTGCTATATCGGCATTCATGCGCAGGCTGGGGCGACAAGGGGTGGTCGGACCGGCTGGTCCAGGACAACGTCTCTTACGCCACCTCCGGGTGGGTCACCGGCGCGCAGCTCGGATGCGATTTCCAGAGCGGACCCGTCGTGATCGGCGCGGAGGGAACCTGGTCCTGGACGAACCTCGAGG
>DASUPI010000108.1:0-3041 GCA_036281135.1 Rhodoplanes sp.
GGCAGGCGCACGATCTGGCCTGCGCGGAGCCGTTGATCGACAGCGTCGATCCAGGCGCCTTGCTCGCTGATAAGGCCTACGACGCCGATCCGCTGATCTACACTCTCACGCAGCGCAAAATCACCCCGGTGATTCCCCCAAGGCCAATCGCAAAATCCAACGGGCATGCGACTATGCACTCTACTGCGAACGCAACCTCGTCGAACGCTTCTTCAACAAGCTCAAACACTTCCGCGCCATCGCCACGCGCTACGACAAGCTTGCAAGGTTTTTCTTGCCGGAGTTCAACTCGCCTCCGCTATGATCCTGCTCAACTGAAGACAGGCGCTAAGTATTACGGAGTGTTGCAGACGTTTATTTCCTGCCTTCCCGCTGCGCGTGACCGCTCAAGACCGCAGTTCCTCCAGCTCAGCGGCCAAACACGAGATTGGCCAGCACGAGGCAGCCGGTTCCCGCCGCAACGCCGACCAGCACCGGCTGACGGGCGAGGAAGAATGCGCATACCGAAAACCGCGGCCGACAGGCGGACCCACAACGAAACGCCGGCAAGGGCCCCCGGAGAGAACACCACGATCTTCCCAACCACGCCCGTGAGGATCGCGATCGCGACCTCCCGCACCCAGACGATCAGCTCGGAGCCCTCGTCGAGTCCGCGCGAAAGCACGACACCAAGCCAGCGCCACGCTTCGTGCGGCAGAAAACCTTCGAAGATCAGGACCAGATAGGGAGCAAGCTCGCTCAGCGTCATCGCAACCGTTTCCAGGCTCGGTGAACGAGATAGGCGGCGGTGCCGCCCAGGAGTCCAGTCCATAGGAGGTCAAGCCCGATCTTGTAGAAGACGAGCAGCGGTCCGAGCACGAGCCCGGCGACGAAGGCGAGGCGATCGGACAGCAGCCGGCTGCTGCGCGTGACCGAGGTCAGGAACAATATCGGCGTGAGAAACAACAGGGCGGCGACCAGCGAGTCGGGCAGGACCGCGGCGAGGTAGTGGCCGAGAATGGTGGCGAGGATCGACGTCGCGGTGAAACTCGCGCCGATTCCGTTCGTAAAGGCCACGCGCTCGGCCCGCGGGCGCGTCGGCGCAAGGCGCAGCGTCTCGATCCACATGCTGACCGCAGTGAAATGCGCAGCGAGGATCAATCCGAATGGTCGGGTACGCTCGCTCCTGATGACGGGAAGCAGCGAGACCACCATCGGCAGGAGCCGCATGGCGCTCAAGCTGACGGCGATCGCCACTTCGGCCGGCGGCGCACCTGCGCCCAGCGCGGAGAGCATGATCACCTGCGCGGGGGCCGCCCAGATCAGGAGCGTCGCCAGCACGACCCAGGTGGCCGAGAAGCCGAGATCATGCGCGAGCGTGCCAATGCTCAGGAATGTGCCAAAGAGCACGAGTTGAAAGACCGAGGTGAGACCCGCTCTGAAACCGAGGAGAAATCCGTCCAACGGCTTCGCAGGCTCGGACTCGGTCGCTGGCTGCGCCATGGGCGCTCTGTCCCATGGCGCGCCGGGTCGCGCAATTGTCCATGATGGTGATGGCGCAAGGAAGCGCCATGGCGGCAGATCAAAAGACAAGGCCGGGACAAGCCCGGCCGTGCCTTTCAACCGAGAAGCGCCGTCTCGGATTATGCCTTGACGAGCGGCACCTTGGGCACCGAACCCCGTCCCGAGGAGGGCGGTCCGCCCTCCCCCTTCGGCCCGGGCGGCGGTCTGCTGCGGCGTTGTCCGCCGCCGCGCCGGCGCTTTGCTCCGCTACGCGGCTGCGCCGGGAGCTTCTCCGGCTTGGGCGTGACCGGCCCGTCGAGGAACTCGAAGCCGAGCTTGTCGTCGCCCGCCTCGTCCTTGACGACGATCACGCGCACATGGCCGCCATTCTTGAGCTTGCCGAACAACACCTCGTCGGCAAGCGGCTTCTTGATGAATTCCTGGATCACCCGCGCCATGGGCCGCGCGCCCATCTGCTGATCGTAGCCGCGCACGGTCAGCCACTTGGCCGCCTCGTCCGACAGTTCGATGGTGACATCGCGGTCGGCGAGCTGCGCCTCGAGCTGCAGCACGAACTTCTCCACCACCTTGGCGATGATCTCCTCGTCGAGGTGGTTGAAGGTGACGATCGCGTCGAGCCGGTTGCGGAATTCCGGAGCGAACAGCCGGTTGATCGCCTCGACATCGTCGCCCTCGCGCTTTGAGCGCGTGAAGCCGTACGCCGCCTTGGCGAGGTCGGAGGCGCCCGCATTCGTCGTCATGATCAGGATGACGTTGCGGAAGTCGACCTGCTTGCCGTTGTGGTCGGTCAGCTTGCCGTGGTCCATGATCTGCAGGAGCACGTTGTACAGGTCCGGATGCGCCTTCTCGATTTCGTCGAGCAGCAGCACGCTGTGCGGGTGCTGGTCGACCGAGTCGGTCAACAGGCCGCCCTGGTCAAAGCCGACATAGCCCGGAGGCGCGCCGATCAGCCGCGAGACGGTGTGGCGCTCCATGTATTCCGACATGTCGAAGCGGATCAGCTCGACACCGAGCGTGACCGAGAGCTGCTTCGCCACCTCGGTCTTGCCGACGCCGGTCGGGCCCGAGAACAGGTAGCAGCCGATCGGCTTCTCCGGCTCGCGCAGGCCGGCGCGGGCAAGCTTGATCGCGGCGGCGAGCGCCTCGATCGGCTTGTCCTGGCCATAGACCACGCGCTTGAGATTCTCGTCGAGATTGGCGAGGACCACCGCGTCGTCCTTCGACACGGTCTTCGGCGGGATGCGCGCCATCGTCGCGATCGTCGTCTCGATCTCCTTGAGCCCGATGGTCTTCTTGCGCCGGTGCTCGGGGAGAAGCATCTGCGCGGCCCCCGATTCGTCGATCACGTCGATCGCCTTGTCGGGCAGCTTGCGGTCGTGGATGTAGCGCGCCGACAGTTCGACGGCGGCCTTGATCGCTTCGTTCGTATATTTGAGCTTGTGGTAGTCCTCGAAATAGGGCTTCAGGCCTTTGAGGATCTCGATCGAATCGGCGACCGTCGGCTCGTTGACGTCGATCTTCTGGAAGCGGCGGACGAG
>DASUPI010000109.1:0-3166 GCA_036281135.1 Rhodoplanes sp.
GCTCGTCGCCCGCCACGGTAATCGTACCCCAGCCCAGGTACGAGCCGCTCAAAGCCAGCTTGATCAGAACGCAATGGCCGATCTAAAGTTGGCTGCCTGAATAAGCCCAGCCGGATGTCTCAAAACCGGGCTGCAGTACACGCGGAGCGGGCCGCCTACTGGTACGAGGAAATGCGCAAGGCCGGCGTTGCGCCGGATGATGTCACGTTCAACACGCTGATCAGCAAGGCTGGGAGCGAGGAGCGGGCCGCCTACTGGTACGAGGAAATGCGCAAGGCCGGCGTTGCGCCCAATGATGTCACGTTCAACACGCTGATCAGCAAGGCTGGGAGCGAGGAGCGGGCCGCCTACTGGTACGAGGAAATGCGCAAGGCCGGCGTTGCGCCGGATGATGTCACCGGGAAGTTCCTAACGAAAAGAGGGTTTAGCTCTTTCTAATTTGCCCCCCCCTTCACACATGCTGGCCGCCATTGATGTGGATTTCCGCGCCGTTCACATAGGACGAGGTCTCGGTGCACAGCACGTAGATGATCTTCGCCACTTCGTCGGGCGTGCCGAGCCGCTGCAGCGGGATTTCCGCGACGATCTTGTCGGTGCCGGGCGACAGGATGGCGGTGTCGATCTCGCCCGGCGCGATCGCGTTGACGCGCACGCCGCGCCGCCCGAAATCGGCCGCCATCTCGCGCGTGAGCGCGGCGAGCGCGGCCTTCGAGGTGCCATAGGCGGAGCCCGCGAAGGGATGCACGTGCATGCCCGCGATCGAAGTCACGTTGACGACCGACCCCTTCGCCCGCGCAAGCTCGTCGACGAGGCCGCGCGCCAGCATGATCGGCGCAAAGAAATTCACCTGGAACACCTGCCGCCAGGTCTCGAGCATCGTCTCGAGCGTGCCGAGGCGCTTTCCGTCCGCGCCCTTCGGCGAGATTCCCGCATTGTTGACGAGGGCGTGCAATTCGCCGCCGTCGAGCCGCTGCTTCACTTCGTCGATCGCATGCAAGGTGCTGTCAGGGTCGGCTAGGTCGACCTGGATATGGTCCTGCGCGCCCCCCTCCCACGGACAGTTCTCCGGGAAGGGATGGCGGGAGCAGGCGATCACCCGCCAGCCTGCCGCCTGGAAGCGCTTCACCGTCGCGTGGCCGATCCCGCGGCTTGCGCCGGTCAGCAGAAGGATCCGGCGCGGTTGATTGGATATCGAGGCGGTCATTGGGTTAGCCGTTCCGGTCCGTGGGAATGCCGCTGCATGCGGCGCACCATTCAAGGATCATGCGGTGCATCATTCAAGGATAAAGTCGTGTCCTGGTCCAGGGCGCGTCGGGAGCATCGCGGCTGAAAACGATGCGGTCATGCAGCCGGAACGGACGGTCCTGCCAGAATTCCATCTCCGACGGCAGCAAGCAATATCCACGCCAGTGCGGCGGTCGCGGGATCGCGCCCGCCAGGTGCTTGGCCGTGTAAAAGGCGACGGCCTTTTCGAAGGCGAGCCGGCTTTCGAGCGGGCGCGATTGCTGGCTTGCCCAGGCCCCGATCTGGGAAATGCGTGGGCGGCTTGCGAAATAGGCGTCGGCCTCCGCCTCCGATACGATGGTGACCCCGCCGCGCAGCCGCACCTGGCGCTGCAGCGACTTCCAGTGAAAGACGACCGCGGCCTGCGGATTGGCGGCCAGCTCCTGCCCCTTCTGGCTGTTCTCGTTCGTATAAAAAACGAAGCCGCGCTCGTCGAAGCCCTTGAGCAGCACCATGCGCACATTAGGCAGGCCGTCCGGCCCGACGGTCGCGAGGGCCATCGCATTGGCGTCGGCAGGTTCGGTCCGGCTGGCCTCCGCAAACCAGTGAGCGAACAAACGCAATGGTTCGTCCGCCTCGGTAAAATCACCTGCCGTTAACCAGCTCCGTTGTTCAATCGGAGGCGCTTCGGACATTGGTGGAGTTCCTCGTGGCGGCTTCAGCGCCGGAATGTGCGTTCCCCCGGCAGGCTATTCGGACTGCGGGACCGGCACGCCCATGGCGGCCGATGGCCTCGCGACTGTGGCTGTGCACGGCCCTGCTCGGTTTTGCGGCCGGCGGCTGCAGTCTTTCTTACCAGTTGGGGTCCCTCCTCGAAAATGGCGAGGACAAGTTGAAGCAAAGCGCGCCTTCCGCGGGCCCGTCCGAGGAGGCCGCAGCCGGCCCGAGCGAAACCGATCTCGCCAATGCGCGCACTGCGGTGGCCGCCGCCCTCGCAAAGAACGGAACAAGCAAGAGCACGGCCTGGGAGAACGCCGAGACCGGCGCCCGCGGAACGATCACGCCGATCGCCGCCGCCGCTCTGCAGGACGGACCTCTTTGCCGCGAGTTCCTGGCGAGCTATGTGCATGCCGGCAACGAGACCTGGCTCGAAGGGGCGGCTTGCCGCGGCCAAAAGGGCCGTTGGGAGGTGCGTCGGCTCGCGCCGTGGAAACGGACGTGAAGAGAAGCTGCGGGCGCCCGCCCACTTTGCATTGCGAAAACGCCTGATTCCTCCCACATTTCCGAGCGACCGAGCAATCCAATTCGCTCGGACAGTGGAGTCTTCACACAATGCGTGACCCTTACGAGGTCTTGGGTGTGCCGCGAACGGCGGACGCCGGCGCGATCAAGAGCGCTTTCCGGCGGCTTGCCAAGAAGCTGCATCCCGATTCCAACCGGAACGACCCCAAGGCCGCCACGCGCTTCGCCGAGGTGAACTCGGCGTACGAGATCGTCGGCGACGAGAAGAAGCGCAAGGCGTTCGACGCCGGCGAGATCGATGCCGAAGGCAAGCCGCGCTTCCAGGGCTTCGAGGGGTTCGGCGCACATCCGGGCGCGGGAGCGGGGGGTGCGGGCCCGGGCGGCAATGCGCATTTCGAGACCTTCTCCTTCGGGCCGGAGGGATTGCGGCGCAGCTCCCCGGGCGGCGCGGGGGCGGGTGGCGCGGGGGCGGCCGGCTTCGAGGACGTGCTCAAGGACATGTTCGGCAGCGCCGGGCGCGGTCGGCGCGGCGGATTCGGCGCGCAGCATTTCGAGCCGGACTTCGCGGAGCCGCCCATCGGCCGCGATGTCGAAGTCCCGGTCACCATCACGCTGGCGGAGGCGGCCAAGGGCGGCACGCGCCGGGTGCATCTTCCGACCGGCAAGGATGTCGAGGTGAAGATCCCGGCCGGGCTCGGCG
>DASUPI010000110.1:0-7365 GCA_036281135.1 Rhodoplanes sp.
TCCAATCGAGGGGTAGCCGTGTGTCGTCCATGAGCCTGCGGGCTGTCAGTTCGGGCGGATGTCTGCCGCTGAGAATCGCGCTGACGATATCGGGCGCCAGGAGCGTGAGACGGAACAGCCGCGTCGCATAGGACGGAACGAACGCCCTCGGATTTGGCAATATCCTCGAAGGTCAGGCTTCGATCCGCGAGAAGCTTATCGCGGATTGCGCTGGCTCGGACGAGAAGACGCCTTGTCATCACGCCTGAGCCGGCCAACCTGCGCTGGATCCATGACCCATTCGGCAACTGTGTCGCGTTGGCGCAGTTCAACATGCGAGCATCCGAGTTGAGTTTTGAGAGTTCGATTCGGGTGGAGCACTACCCTTGGAATTCCGGATTTTCAAACCGAGCCCGAAGCCAAGACTTATCCGTTTATGTACGACCCCGGCGAGATGCCGGATTTGATGGCCTCAATTGCACGTGGCTATCCCGATCCGAACGGTGAGATCGACCGCTGGGTACGCAAGTTCTTGCACGCAGGGCGGCCGACACCGACGGGGGAGTTGTTGATGACGCTCACGTGCGCAATAAAGGAGAGCTTCACCTACACGAGGCGGACCGAGCGCGGCACGCAGGAGCCGGTCGTAACATTGAGGATCGGACGTGGTAGTTGCCGCGACTTTGCGTTGCTGATGATGGAAGCGGTCCGTTCGCTTGGCCTCGCGGCCCGCTTTATTTCTGGCTATCTATGCGTTCCCTCGCGTGATGGCCGCGAATATGTCGGCGGCGGCTCGACCCACGCGTGGTGCCAAGTCTATCTGCCGGGCGCCGGTGGTCGGCGTTCCGCAGGCCGATCCATCCTCGCGGAATGGAGCGATATGCAGGTCGTCGCTCTCGGCGATCCTGCGCAGTTCATTTGAAGGCCAGGGCATCATTGTTCTCGTTGGTCACCAGATCATCGCGCCGTAGCAGCGCCGTCGCGTCAGGGGCGCAGCAGTGCCTTGATCGCGCGGCGCTCGTCCATGGCGCGGTAGCCCTCGGCCACTTGATCGAGCGGCAACGTCAGGTCGAACACCTTCCCCGGATCGATCTTGCCGTTCCACACCAGTTCGATCAGCGTGGGCAGATACTTCCGGACCGGAGCGGGGCCGCCGTGGAGGTGGACGTGCTTGAAGAACAGTTCCGTGCCATCGAGTTCGACGCCGTGCGGAACGCCGACGAAGCTAACCCAGCCGCCGGGCCGTGCCGCGTAGATCGCCTGCATCATCGATTCTTGCGTGCCCACGCACTCCAGCACGGAGTCCGCACCGATGCCCTTTGTCATGTCCATGATGCGGGCGACGCCCTCGTCGCCGCGCTCGGTCACGATGTCGGTCGCGCCGAATTCGAGGGCGAGCTTCTGCCGCTTCTCGTGCCGGCTCATCGCGATGATCCGCTCGGCGCCCATCTGCTTGGCCGAAAGGACGCCGAGCAGGCCGACCGCGCCGTCGCCGACGACCGCGACCGTCGATCCGGGCTTCACGTTCGCTGCATCGGCCGCGTACCAGCCGGTGCCGAGAACGTCCGAAGTCGTCAGCAGGCTCGGGAGCAGATCGTCCGGCGGCATGTCCGGCGTCGGCACCAGCGTGCCTTCGGCCTGGGGAACCCGGAGCCGCGGCGCCTGCGCCCGGCTGATGAACTCGCGCTGCCTGCACGACGACTGGTAGCCGTACTGGCAATGGGGACAGCTGTTGTCGGAGGTCGCGAACGAGCCGATCACGAACTGACCTGGCTTGACCGACTTGACCGCGCTGCCCACCTCCTCGACGATTCCGCAGTATTCGTGGCCCATCGGCGTCGGTCCGTTGAGCGGCTGCAGCCCGCGATAGGGCCACAAGTCGGACCCGCACACGCAGGTCGCGGCGATGCGGATGACCGCATCGGTCGGCTGCTCGATCTTCGGCGTCTCGCGGTCCTCGAAGCGGATGTCGCCCGGCCCATAGAGAACTGTTCCTCGCATAGCCTCGTCTCCTTTGTCCTTCAGTCCGCCGTCGGGCGTGTCTCACCGAATGCGTTCGACCCGGACCGTGACCGGACCCGGCCGATCGAAGATCGAAACGTCACTGGTCACCCGGCCGAGCAAAATGATTCCGGGACGAGGGACGCGGCCGTCGCGGTAGTAGATGACGAAATGATCGGGCCCCCAGAGTCCTAGTGTGCCGGTCGAGAAATCGAGTTGCCAATCGACCGCAGCCAGAGGCGACGGGAGATTGCCGGTCTTTTCCTGACGGAGGTGATCGCGCATCTCGATCGAGAGCGGCAGAAGTCGGACCAATGAACGGGTCGCCTCGTTGTCGACCAGAACGGCCGTGACCTTGCCCCAGTCGGAGGAAATCTGGATGCGATCCTGTGACATTGCAGGTCCGATCAATCCGAGTGCGATGACCAAAGCTCCCGAGAGTCGTTTCAGCATCGGCAAGTACCCCCTGTTCGACTTCCCCCGGGGACGATCGACGTGGCGCCCTTGACACGCGCTGCTTCCAGCGGATCACCGGTCCCGCGGGAAGTTCGGCAAGCCGCGAAAGGCTGTCGCTCACGGCACCGTCATCCCGCCGTCCACGGTGAGGGCGTGGCCGACCACGTAACTCGCCCCGGGGCTGCACAGCCAAAGCACCGCCGAGGCGATCTCCTCGGGGCGACCGGCCCGCCCGATGGGGACGTTCTTCTCCAGTTCGGCGTAGGCCTGCTCGTTCCCGTCGACGACGTCGCGGGCGATCTGCGTGTCGATCAGGCCGGGATTCACCGCGTTCACGCGGATGCCCCGCTTGACGACCTCGAGTGCGGCCGTTCGCGTCAAGCCCACGACCCCGTGCTTGGAGGCGATGTAGGACGCGATGCCCGGATTGCCGGTCAGCGCCCCGACCGATGCGTTGTTGACGATCGCGCCGCTGCCTTGGCGTTCCATCTGCCGCAGTTCGTGCTTCATGCAGGTCCACACGCCGCGCAGATTGATCCCGATCACGCGGTCCCAGTCGTCGCGGGTGCTGTCGGTGACCGGAGCGATCTTGGCCATGACCCCGGCATTGTTGAACGCGGCGTCGAGCCGGCCGAACGCGGCGACCGTGCGGTCCACCATCGCGGCGACCTCGCCGTCGTCGCTCACGTCGCACCGGATCGCGAGCGATTTGTGCCCGGCGGCGGTCAGGGCGAGTGCCGCCGCGTTGACCGCGTCCTCCCTGAAGTCTGCCAGAACGACCGCTGCGCCTGCTTCGGCGAACGCCTGCGCGGTCGCCAGCCCCATGCCCGAGGCGGCCCCGGTGACGAGGGCGACCTTGCCGCTGAAGTCCAACGGGTTGTCCATCGTGTTGTCTCCCGTCAGCGCCGGTACTGTTCGTCGCTGACCTGCTCCATCCAGTCGACGGCTTTACCGTCAAGCGCCTCCTGCACGGCGATGTGGGTCATCGCCGTCGTCGCCGTCGCCCCGTGCCAGTGCTTCTCGCCCGGGGGGAACCAGACGACGTCGCCGGGCCGGATCTCCTCGACTGAGCCGCCCTCGCGCTGCACCCATCCGACGCCGGCCGTCACGATCAGGGTCTGACCGAGAGGATGCGTGTGCCAGGCCGTGCGCGCCCCCGGTTCGAACGTGACGCTGGCCGCACCGACGCGTGCGGGATCGGGGGCCTGAAAGAGCGGATCGATCCGCACATCGCCGGTGAAGTACTCCGCCGGCCCTTTGCGGGACGGTTGCGAGTCGCCGCGGGTGATCTGCATCGCTCCGATCCTTCCTTGTGTGGCAACGGTCGTGGGCTGCGCCGGGGCAGTGCCGGGGAATGCCGGGAGGGCGAAGGCGCCCGCGACCGCAATCATGTCTCTGCGCGTGATCATCGGGCCTCCATGCTCACGCCGTCGCGGGTGGCATCACGTCTCCGTTCCCTCGGTGCAAATTTAGGCGCTGGCCCCGCCGCGACTAGCCGCTATAATCTGCATGGACCTATAAGCAGGAGTGATGAATGCCCAAGGGGAGCCTCGACGACCTTCGGTCCTTCGTCGCCGTCGCGCGGGAGCAGAGCTTCACGCGGGCAGCCGGTAAGGTCGGCGTGTCGCAGTCCGCCCTCAGCCAGACGATCCGCCAGATCGAGGAAAGGCTGGGTGTCCGGCTTCTCACCCGGACGACCCGCAGCGTCTCCCTGACCGAGGCCGGTGAACGATTGATGCGGACGGTGGTGGTCCGTTTCGAGGAGATCGAGGCCGAACTCGAGGCCTTGAGTGAACTCCGCGACAAGCCCGCCGGCACGGTGCGGATCACGGCCGGCGACCATGCGATCAGGTCTGTCCTCTGGCCGAAGCTGCAAAAGCTGTTGCCGAATTATCCGGACATCAAGCTCGAGATCGCCATCGACTACGGCCTGACCGACATCGTCGCGGAGCGCTACGACGCCGGCGTGCGATGGGGTGAGCAGGTCGCGAAGGACATGATCGCCGTGCGGATCGGTCCCGACATCCGCTTCGCCGTGGTCGGGGCCAAGTCGTATTTCGCCAAGCGTGCGGTCCCCCGAACGCCGCAGGACCTGATCGACCACAACTGCATCAACCTGCGCCTCCCGACCTACGGCGGCACCTATGCATGGGAGTTCGAGAAGGGCGGACGCGAACTGAACGTCCACGTCGAGGGCCAGCTCGTCTTCAACAGCATCTTTCAGGTGCTAGATGCCGCCGTCGCCGGGCTCGGCGTCGCCTTCGTGCCGGAGGACATCGCGCAGCCCTATCTCGCCAAAGGCCGGCTCAGGCGCGTGCTCGAGGAGTGGTGCCCGCCCTGGTCAGGCTACCACCTCTACTATCCTCATCGCCGCCAGTCTTCACCGGCTTTAGCTGTGCTGGTCGACGCGCTTCGTCACCACGGCTGACGGATGCCGGCACGCGTCATGCCTTTCGGATCAGTTGATCCTTGATCGCCAGGGAATCCCGCTCCACCGTCAACTGGCCGATCTCCGCCGCGCGGTCCGCTTCTGATGCTGTGGACGGCTCCTCCACCGGCACGTGAGTGCCATGGACGTGGGCGCTGTTAAGGCCCCCGTGATTCGGAGGAGCCAATCATGCAATCGGTTACGACAGTTGGTCTTGACATTGCGAAGTCAGTATTTCAGGTGCACGGCATCGACGCGGACGGCAAAGTGGTGTTTCGGCGCCGGTTGAAACGCCGTTATGTTGTTGACGTTTTTTCAAAAGTTGCGGTCGTGCCTTGTTGGTATTGAAGCTTGCGCTTCATCACATCATTGGTCGCGCGAGCTACAAGCGCTCGGGCACGTGGTGCGGCTGATGCCGCCGGCCTATGTGAAACCCTACATCAAGCGACAGAAGAACGATGCCGCTGACGCTGAGGCCATCTGCGAGGCGGTCACCAGGGCGAACATGCGGTTTGTTGAGACCAAAACGCCCGAGCAGCAGAGTTGCCTAATGCTCCATAGGACGCGCCATCTCTTCATCCGCCAGCAGACAGCGGTGATCAATGCGATCCGCGCCCATCTTGGAGAGTTCGGAGTCGTAGCACCGGTCGGACGCAAGGGTGTCGAGGAGCTGCTCAGGGTCGTGGCCGATCCAAGTGAGAAACGAGTGCCCGAGGTTGCGCGCACATGTCTCGCCGCGCTCGGCGCCCAGTTGCGCATGCTCAAGGCACAGATCCTGGAGTTCGACCGTATGATCAACGCATGGCATCGATCCAACGAGACGAGCAAGCGGCTCGATGCGATTCCTGGTGTCGGTCCAGCGCTGGCCACCGCTCTGGTGGCTGGCGTGGCTGATCCGAAGGCTTTCCGATCAGGACGACACTTCTCAGCCTGGGTCGGGCTCGTTCCGAGACAACACTCGAGCGGCGGTAGAGAAAAGCTCGGCAGTATCAGCAAACAAGGCGATCGCTATCTGCGCAGCCTGTTCACTGCCGGCGCGCTGGCCGTGATCCGCTACGCCAAAATCCACGGCACCAAGCACCGCCCCTGGCTCACCGCCTTGTTGGCCCGGCGACCGACAAAGGTCGCCGCCATCGCGCTCGCCAACAAGATTGCCCGGATGGCTTGGGCCTTGATGGCCAAGGGTGAGCGTTACAAGGAACCCGTCGCGCTCGCCGCGTAAACGAGATCGCGCCGGCCATCCGGCGAGATGTGAAGGTTGGGAGGACGAACAGCTTTACGTCAATCAGGCGAAATTCGAAGCCGGTCGTGTGCTCTTCCCGAAAGGAGCGCCATTCCTGCCGGAGCTCGAAGCCGAGCTGCTGGCCTTCCCGCAAGGAAAGACGGACGACCAAGTCGACAGCATCAGCTGGGACGCCGCGACCACAAAGGAGATCGCGGTCCTGCGCCACAAGGAGCGGGTCCGCATGGCCGCGCAGGACCGTGATATCGCCGGTCGCGATGACTTCGTCTTGCTCGGCGATTGCAGGCAGGCTCAGCACCGTCCAGTGCTGTGGAACGAGCTCAAGCCGCAGCGCTCGCCCGAGCTGATCGTGCGCGTGAAATCCGCTGGCGACGTCGCGGCGGCAATCGATTTCGCGCGCGCCAATGCGATGAAAGTCGGCGTGCGCGGCGGGCATTCCTGGTGCGGCCTGCCGCTGCGCGTCGGCGGCTTGCTAATAGACCTGTCGGCGCTCGACCGGATCAGCGTCGACCCGGCGAACCGCACCGCGAGCGTGGAGCCTCATCTGAGTAACCGGGAGGTGATTCGCGCCCTCGCGCCTCACGGGCTTGCCTTCCCGATGGGTCACTGCCCGACGGTCAAGGCCAGCGGGTTTCTGCTCAGCGGCGGCATCGGCTGGAATTCCTATCGCGCGCGGCAGCGGATAGAGCTTCAGGTGATAGCGCGTCGCCACGGCGAAGAACCCAGCCCCGCCGCCGCGCCCGGCCCAGTAGAGATCCGGATTCTCACTCGCGTTCGCGTGCAGTTGGCGCCCGTCTCCCGTCAATAGGTCGAGACCGACGACGCTGAGGCAGACGTCGCCACCCTCGATCGGGCGCCAGTCGATGTCCGGCAGGCCGTCTCGAAGGCCCACGCCCCTGCGCCGATCTTCGCGCAGGGCAAGCCGCACGCCCGCGCTCGCCCGCGCCTCATGGCCAAGCGGCAAACGCCAGGCATCGCCGTAGCGGCCGCTTCCCTTGGTGCCATCATCCTTGCCTATCCGGTTATTACCCACACCCCCAACATGTAGGGTGCTGCCAGGCTCCGGAGTAAAGCTCTGCGTAGGTCGGTGCGGTGACGTCGCCCGCGATGCCGAGCGGGGAACGGAAGGCGTTGAACGGATAGAACCGCCTGTTGAAGCGGAAGGTGAATTCGTTGAGGTAGGCTTGCAGGTGCTGGTGACTGACCCCGTGATGGATGCCGTTCAGCCACGTTTTCAGGTTTGCGAAGACGAGATGGA
>DASUPI010000111.1:0-6802 GCA_036281135.1 Rhodoplanes sp.
GGCGGCGATCGCCCGCCGCACCGGGTGGGAGGCGCTCGGGCTCGTCCCGTTCTTCCCTGACGCGCGGCTCCTGCCGGCCGAGGATGCGCTCGCGCTCGATCACGCACGGACGGCAAAACCGCAGGC
Source organism: Rhodoplanes sp. (assembly GCA_036281135.1). Classification (GTDB taxonomy): domain Bacteria; phylum Pseudomonadota; class Alphaproteobacteria; order Rhizobiales; family Xanthobacteraceae; genus Rhodoplanes. The sequence continues at coordinate 127 of DASUPI010000111.1, forward strand.
GCGGATGCGCATTGCGGTACCCATCCTGCCGCATATCGCTAATTTCGACGATCTCGACCCGCTCGACGCCGAGCCCGCGGTCGATCTCGTCCGGATACGCAAAGGCGCGGCGTTGCCCGGTGACGCGGACCTCGTCATCCTGCCGGGGTCGAAGGCCACGATTGCCGACCTCGCCGCGCTGCGCGAGGCCGGCTTCCATATCGACATCGCCGCGCATCTGCGCCGTGGCGGTCGCGTGCTCGGCCTGTGCGGAGGCTATCAGATGCTCGGCCGTCTGATCCGCGATCCGGCCGGCATCGAGGGGCCGCCGGGCGCATGCGAAGGCCTCGGCCTGCTCGCGGTCGAGACCACGCTGTCGAACGAAAAACGCCTGGAGCCGGTGCAGGGAACGAGCGCCGATGGCGCGCCGTTCGCGGGCTACGAAATGCATATGGGCGTGACCGAAGGCCCGGATCGCGCGCGCCCGTTCGGCCGGCTCGCGGATGGATCGCCGGAGGGGGCGGTCTCCGCCGACGGAAAGGTGGTCGGGACCTATGTCCACGGCCTGTTCGCCGACGACCGCCAGCGCGCAGCCTGGCTTGCGCGCTTTGCCGCGGGCGGCGCGACGGTTGCCTACGAGGCGCAGGTCGAGGACACGCTCGATCGCCTTGCGGATCATCTCGCCCGATATATCGATCTCGATCGTCTGCTCACGCTAGCGCGATGAGGGCGATGGCGATCATGCCGAAGATCGCAATCAGCAACGCGTCGGCGCGGCGGTAGAGGGCGAGCGCTGCGCGGATGTCGGCCGCCGTCGCGTCGCGCCGGCCGTCGCCCATATATGCATCGTCGACGCAAACGCCGGCATAGACGCGCGGACCCGCGAGCTTGAGCCCGAGCGCGCCGGCCATCGCGCTTTCGGGATAGCCGGCATTAGGCGAGCGGTGGCGCGAAGCGTCGCGCTGCACGGCGCGCCAGGCCTGCGCGGCCGACCCGCCCCGCATGATCGCGGCGGCTGCGATCAACAGCAGCGCCGAGAGCCGCGATGCCGGCAGGTTCAAGAAATCGTCGAGCCGCGCCGCCGCCCAGCCGAAATGCTCATGGCGCGGGGTATGATGGCCGATCATGCTGTCGGCGGTGTTGACCGCTTTGTAGAGCGCGGCGCCCGGCAGCCCGCCGACCGCGAGCCAAAAGGCGGGAGCGACGACTCCGTCGGAGAAATTCTCGGCCAGGCTTTCGATGGCGGCGCGCGCGACGCCCGCCTCGTCGAGCGCGGCGACGTCGCGGCCGACGATCTGCGACACGGCTGCGCGGCCGGCTTCGAGGCCCCCGCTCTCGAGCGCAGCGGCGACGCGCGCGACATGGTCGTACAGGCTCCGCTGGGCGATCAGACTGCTCGCGACTACCGCAACGGCGAGGAAGCCGAACGGGAGGAGCAGAAGCACGCGTTGCGCGAATAATGCGATCGTGGCGACGATGACGAGGAGGATGACAAGCGCGAGCACCCCCGGAATGCGTGATCTCGTTCCAGTCACCTCGTCGTTGCCGGGCTTGACCCGGCAATCCGAAGCCACCGCCCGCGTCGCACGCAGCCAAGCCTGCGCAGGCTGCGCAAGCTTGCCTGCGGTGCTCCGCTCCCTCCTCCACTTGCGGGGGAGGTTTGGGGCGGGGGCGAATTCGCGGGTCAAGCCCGCGTATGACAAATTTGCGCGGTTCAGCACGCGGTCGAGCCACCCGATCAGTTGGCCGATCCAGATTACCGGATGCCCGATTGCGCGCAGCAGCCGATCCGGGTAACCGACCATCAGCTCGATCACGAGAGCGAGAAAGGCAAGCGCTGCGTCCATGATCGCTCATGCGGCCGGGCCGCTGGAACATGGCGGCGATCTTGCCGCCGCACGGCGGATGTTTCCGCACGCGCCGGAACCTTTCATCGACCTCTCGACCGGAATCAATCCTTATCCGTACAAGGTCCCGACCTTGCCGCCCGCGCTGTTCGAGCGCCTGCCGCAGTCTGATGAGCTCGCTCGGCTCGCGGCCGTCGCCGCGAAGGCCTATGGCGCGCCCGCGCCCGCCTGCGTCGTGGCCGCGCCCGGCACGCAAATCCTGCTGCCGCTCATCGCCGCGCTCAAGCCTCCCGGCCGCGCCGCCATCCTCGGCCCGACCTACGCCGAGCACGCGCGCACGGCGGCGCTCGCAGGCCATCGCGTGATCGAAACCCAAGAGCTGCGCCGGGTCGGCGACGCCGATCTTGCCATCGTGGTCAACCCAAACAATCCGGACGGACGTATCGTTGCGACAGCGGACTTGCTCGCGCTCGCCGGCGAGCTACGCAGCCGCGGCGGCATCCTCATCGTTGACGAAGCGTTCATGGAAATCGATCCGGCGAACGCTGGCATTTGTTCCGCTCGAGTCGATCCGCACTCCGCTCATTCCCGCGGAAGCGGGAAACCAGATTTATTCAACAAACCTGGGTCCTCACCTTCGCGGGGACGAGGGGACCGATTGAGTGTCTCCGAAACAAGCGCCAGTCTCGCGGGCGAGGTCGAGCGCGGCAACATCGTGGTGCTGCGCTCGTTCGGCAAGTTCTTCGGGCTCGCGGGTCTGCGGCTCGGCTTCGCCATCGCCGCTCCGGACATCGCGGCACGATTGCGCGCCTCGCTCGGGCCGTGGGCGGTGTCGGGACCTGCGATCGCGATAGGCGAGACCGCCTTGGCGGACAGCGCCTGGATCGCGGCGATGCAACGCAAACTCGCGCAGTTGGCGCAGCGGCTTGATGCGCTCCTGATCAGCGCGGGCTTGGACATTGTCGGCGGCACGTCGTTGTTCCGGCTGGCGCAGACGCCCGCCGCCGCCGCGGTGTACGAAAGACTCGGACGCCGCGGACTTCTGGTGCGCCGCTTCGCCGAGCATCCGACCTGGCTGCGCTTTGGACTCCCAGGTGATGAACCGGCGTGGGAACGGTTCGCCCGCGCTCTCAATGCAAACCGTAGGTCCGAGCAGCGCAACAGATGACGGATGTTCCCCCCCCCTGTGGGGAGGGGTCAGGGGTGGAGTGACTTATTGCGAGTCCCTAATAGTTAACCCCCTCCCCCTGGGGGGGAGGGTTCGTCAGCTGTCTACGTTCGCTTCCTCGCCGTCTGCTTGAGCGCGTAGAGCGCTTCCAGCGCCTGTTTCGGCGACATCTCGTCGGGATTGAGCGAAGCGAGCGCAGTCAGCGCCGCGTCGATGGCGGGATCGGGCGCTTGCGCCGGCGTCGGCGAGCGCGCGGCGGCGAACAGCGGCAGATCGTCGATCAGCCGCTGCGCCAGCGAGATGCGATCCTGCGCTTCCAGCTCGGCGAGCACGAGCGTCGCCCGCTCAATCACCGCGGCGGGCAGCCCGGCGAGTTTCGCGACCTGGATGCCGTAGGAGCGGTCCGCCGCACCCGCCACAACCTCGTGCAGGAACAAGACCTCGCCGTGCCATTCCTTGACCCGCATGGTCGCGTTGAACAGGCGCGGCAGCTTGCGCGCGAGCGCGGTCAGCTCGTGGAAGTGCGTCGCGAACAGCGCGCGGCAGCGGTTCTCGTCGTGCAGATGCTCGATCGCCGCCCAGGCGATCGAGAGCCCGTCGAAGGTCGCGGTGCCGCGACCGATCTCGTCGAGAATGACCAGCGAGCGCAGCCCCGCCTGATTGAGGATCGCCGCTGTCTCCACCATCTCGACCATGAAGGTCGAGCGCCCGCGCGCGAGATCGTCGGCGGCGCCGACCCGCGAAAACAGCCGGTCGAGCACGCCGATATGCGCGCGCGCCGCCGGCACGAAGCTTCCCGTCTGCGCGAGCACGGCGATCAGCGCGTTCTGCCGCAGATAGGTCGACTTGCCGGCCATGTTCGGCCCGGTGACGACATAGATGCGGCCGGGGGGCTCGCCCGCGGGCGGCGTGAGATCACAGTCGTTCGCCACGAACGGCGCGCCGTCCTGGGCGAGCGCCTGCTCGACAACCGGATGGCGTCCGCCGGCGATAGCGAAGGCAAGGCTCGCATCGACCTGCGGCCGGACATAATTGCGCTCGACCGCGACCAGCGCGAGCGCGGCGGCGACGTCGATGACGGCGAGCGCACGCGCGGCCGCCTTGATCGCCTCGGCGGCGGCGACCACGTCCGCGCACAGCCGATCGAAAATATCGAGCTCGAGACCGAGCGCGCGGTCGGCGGCGCTCGCGATCTTGGACTCCAGTTCGCCCAATTCGGTGGTGGTGAAGCGCACCTGGCCCGCGGTCGTCTGGCGATGGATGAAGGTCGCGTTGAGCGGCGCGCTCATCAGTCTGTCGCCATGCTGGGCGGTCACGTCGACGAAATAGCCGAGCACATTGTTGTGGCGGATTTTCAGGCTGCGGATTCCGGTCGCCTCGACGTAACGCGCCTGCAGGGCTGCGATCACCCGTCGGGCTTCGTCGCGCAGCGCGCGCGTCTCGTCGAGCGCGCGATCATAGCCCGCCCGCACGAAGCCGCCGTCGCGCTTGAAATACGGCAGCTCGTCGGCGAGCGCCGCATCGAGCGCGGTGACGAGGCCTGCGTCCGGCCGGCGGAACGCGGCGATTGCCTGCACGACCTCATCCGGCGCTGCGTCCGCCGCCGAGAGCCGCTTGCTCAACGCGCTCGCCGCATGAAGCCCGTCCCGGATCGCCGCGAGGTCGCGCGGCCCGCCGCGTGCGAGCACGAGGCGCGCAAGCGCGCGCGCGAGATCGGGCGCCGCGGCGAGGCTTTCGCTCGTCTCGTTGCGCAACGGCGCATCGGCAACGAACCACGCGACGGCATCGAGCCGCTCGCCGATCGCGTGCGGGTCCGTGAGCGGAGCGGCGAGACGCTGCGCGAGCAGGCGCGAGCCCGCCGCCGTCACCGTGCGGTCGATCGCGGCAACGAGCGAGCCGCGCCGTTCGCCCGACAGCGTGCGCATCAGTTCGAGATTGGCGCGGGTCGCCGCATCGATCAGGAGCGTCGCGCCGGCTGCTTCGCGCAGCGGCGGCGACAGCGGCGGGCGCTTGCCGATCTGCGTGCGTTCCACATAGGTCACACAGGCCGCCGCAGCCGTGAGTTCGAGGCGGGAGAACGCCCCGAACGCTTCCGTGGTCGCCACGGCGAAATAGGACGCAAGCCGTCGCTCCGCGCTCGCGCCGTCGAACACGTCGCGCGGGAGCGGCGTGACGGCGGAAAGCGTGCGCAGATAGGGCGCGATTTCGGGATCGCCGTAGAGCGCGTCCGACACGATCACCTCGCCCGGCTCGATGCGGGCGATCTCGGCGGAAAGCCCGACGCGGTCGCATTCGGTCAGGCGAAACTCGCCGGTCGAAATGTCGAGGCACGCAAGTGCGAACCGGCTCGCCTCGCCGGCAGCGGAAGCTTTCGCGCGCGCGACCGCGACGAGATAGTTGTTGCGCTTGGCGTCGAGGAGCGAGTCTTCGGTAAGCGTGCCGGGCGTGACGAGGCGCACCACGTCGCGGCGGACGACCGCCTTCGCTCCGCGTTTCTTCGCCTCCGCCGGGTCTTCCAGCTGCTCGCAGACGGCGACGCGATGGCCGAGCGCGATGAGGCGGTGCAGATACTCGTCGGCGCGCTCGATCGGCACGCCGCACATCGAGATGTCGTGGCCGAGATGTTTGCCGCGCTTGGTCAGCACGATGCCGAGCGCGCGGCTCGCCACCTCGGCGTCGTCGAAGAACAATTCGTAGAAATCGCCCATCCGGTAGAACAGAAGGCAGTCCGGATTGGCTGCCTTGATCTCGATATACTGCTCCATCATCGGCGTTGGGCGCGCGCCGTCGGGGACGGTCTTGCGCGAGCTCGCCTCCGGCGTCGCGGCGGCGCCAGCAGTATCGGTCGTATCGGGCATGTCGGTCGGTCGCGCCGCGTCCATCGCGTGCAAGGCTAGCAGATGGCGAGGTCAGTTTCTAACGCGGATCGCGGCAAGCAGAGCTCGCTCCGGGAACCGCCCATCGCAGGCAAGCTTGCGCAGCCTGCGCAGGCTTGGCTGCGTCGGCGGTGGAGGGGGCGGCTTGCATGTACTTTCGCTTGCCCCCTCCACCATGCTGCGCATGGTCCCCCTCCCCCGTTTCACGGGTAGGATGAAATCGAACCAAGAATTCGGACGGAAATCGACTCTGCGTGGGATTGAGCTTCGTCGCGGCAGCGCAGAGACGCTTATTATACCAAGCTTCACCGGCTCCGACGCATACGAACCGTCATTGCCGGGCCTGACCCGGCAATCCAACTATCTTGAATAGCAGTGCTTTTTAAAGATGGATACGCGGGCCAAGCCAAGTCAAGCCCGCGTGTGACGAGTCACTGATTGCGACAGCCGGTTACAGCCGGTATAAAATTGGCCCACCCGTCGCGCTGCGCGCCATCCCTCCCCGCAAGCGGAGAAGGATGAGGAGGGCCTGCGCCTGAGCCAATCCACGTCAGCGCCGCATGATCGGAACGGCCGCGCTCAGCGCGCGCGATCCCGGCTCCAGCGGCAGATCGCGGGCCTGGCAAAGCGGCGTGTTGGTCTTGAACCGCGTCACGATGCGGCAGCAGGCTCTTGACCCGGCAATCCATCTTTTTGCAACGGCGGTGCTTTTCAAAGATGGATACGCGGGTCAAGCCCGCGTATGACGAGTCACTGATTGCGATAGCCGGTATCATTCTGTTCGGCCGCGACGGAACGCTGGCACG
>DASUPI010000112.1:0-2969 GCA_036281135.1 Rhodoplanes sp.
CCCCGCATCAACGCCCGGCCGAAACCGCCGGGCCAAATCCCCTCGCCGGCGCTATCATGATCAGTATCAGGACGGTCTGACCGCCTCGCCGCAGAATGGCTCCGACGCTCGAAACCGAAATCCAGTCCGACAGGCTGCTAGGCCGCTCCTCACGCGACGGCAACCGGCTCGGGCTCGCAGACGCGGGCAAGCAGCGATTCCACCGTATCGGTCGCCTTGAGCGTGGCGAGCGTGACGCTCGCATCGACTTGGGCGGTCGGATCGTCGGCCGGCGCAAGCATCGTATGGCGCAGCACGCTTGCGATTCGGCGGGTGATGACATGCGCCGTCCGCAGCGCGGTCGCGGAGAAGGCGACGAGGATCGAGCCGTCGTGCGCCCGGCAGCCGAAGTCGATGCCGCGCACGAGGCGGCTGACGAGCCGCGCCGCATCGAGGCTCACACGCCGGTCGAGCGAAGGCGGAAACGAGAAACGCGCGAGCGACAGGCCGGCGTCATGTCCCTGCGCCTCCTCGATCGCGCGGGCGAGGTCGGCGAGAAAGGCGGGAATCGTGAACAGCCCGGTACGCGCATCGATGAGGCCTTGCGCCTTGAGCGCGGCGAGCTGGCGTTGCAGGCGCGCCGAGAAAGCGTGGAGGCGGACGAGCGGAATTAGTCTTGCGACCACCTCGCCCGGATCCCCGGTGAGGCGCTCGAGATTGGGCAGGAGCCGCGAATCGAGCGCGGGGGGCGGCTCGGGCAGGAGCGCCACCGGCAGATCGCGGAAGCGGGCATCCTCGGACAGAGCGGTGAGGAATGCGGCAAGCGTCGGCGGCCCGAAACCCTCGCCGATGACAATCCCGTCGACGTCGCGCGTGTTGAGATAACGGGCGGCGGTCTCGACGCTCAGTGCGCCGATCAGGCCGATCCGCTCGCCCACCGCCGCGCTCAGGCCGGGATAGGAGCGGCCGCGGCCGGCGACGAGCACGGTTGCGTCTTCGAGCGGGTCGCCGTCCGGGAGATCGGGAGGGGCGGCGTCCTTTTCAGGGAGAAGGCTCGCGCGCCGCGTCACGCTCGCGTGCAACGCGCGCACCCGCAACGCCGAGGCCAATCGGGCGACGATGCGCTCGCAGGATGCGTCAGTTGCGATCGGCAGCGCGTCCGGCATCGCCTCGATCAGGGGCGTCTCCGCGCAGGCGAGCACGGGCGTGTAGAGCGGGAAACCGGCGATCGTCTGCGCGGTCTTGTCGACAATGCGCTGATCCGCGGGCTGCGCTGATTCGGCGATCACCACCGCGCTCGGCGCGATCCGCTCCACCATTCCCGCCGCTTTTGCCCATGCCGCGCCGACAACGGGCGACGCGCCGGCCGATTCGAGCGCCCGCAACAGGACGCCATCGACTTCATTGGCGATGACGACGACCGGACCTTGCAGCGACATGCGAGCGCCTCAAACGAATCATACACGTGATGTATCGGTATAGCTTAGGCGAGGGCTGTTAACGCGGCGTCAACGGTTCCCTCGGAAAGCGAAATCGACGCGGTTCGGTTGCCCTTCGGCTTCCACATTCGCGGCGCGGGGCCGAAGGCGCGTCACGTTACTGCCGCATTTTGACGCTGTTACAGCCCGGTAGGGACGGAGCTAGCGCGCCCCGAAGCGCCGCAGCACGGCAACGAAGAGGTTCTCGATGATTTGTCCGAGCCCAATCGCATCGGCCCTGCCGGTGCGGCGACTGCGTTTGCCGGCTGTGGCCGCGATGCTGCTCATCACCGGCGGGTCGGTCGCCCTGGCGCAGCAGCCGCCGGCGCAAGCGCCCGCCCAACCGGCCCCGGCGCAAAAGCCCGCGGCGGCGCCGAAACCCGCCACGCCGCCGGCTACGAAGCCTCCGGCCGCAGCGCAGAAGCCTGCGGCGCCCGCGCAGGCCGCTCCGGCCCAGCCTGCCGCCCCGGCCCAGGGCCAAGCTGCACCGCAAGGCCAGGCAGCGCCGCAGGGCCAGGCGCAGACGCCGCAGCTCATCTATTCGCCGTGGGCGAAGTTCTGCGGCAAGGGGCAGGACGCCAACGCCAAGCAGGTCTGCTTCACCGGCAAGGACGCCCGCACGGAAGCCGGCGTTCCGGTGATCGCCGCCGCCTTGATCGAGCCGGAGGGCGAGCCGAAGAAGCTCTTCCGGATCACGCTTCCGGCGCCGCTGCAGCTCCAGTACGGGACGCGCGTGATCATCGACCAGGAACAGCCCCTGACCGGGCCGTTCTTCACCTGCTTCTCGAACGGCTGCATGGCCGACTACGAAGCGACCGCCGACATGGTGCAGAAGCTCAAGAAGGGGCAGACGCTCACCATCCAGGCGATCAATCTGGCGGGCTCGGCGATCAGCTTTCCGCTTCCCTTGACCGATTTCGCCAAGGCGCATGAAGGCCCGCCGACCGATCCGAAAGTGTTCGAGGAGCAGCAGAAGAAACTGCAGGAGGAACTGCAGAAGCGGGCCGATGAAGCGCGCAAGAAGCTGGAAGGCCAGGGCGGCCAAGCGCCGGCTCCGGCGACGCGCTGATCGCGTTAATTGCGGAGCGCGCCTTTTGGGCGCGCTTTTTTGTTTCAACAAGGCAGGTTGCGGTCAGTTCATCATGCTGAAACGCGGGCGGTAGGCGCCACTCTCGTCGCGATCGAACACCTCGGCGACCTGCGGATGCCGGATCGGTTCGCCCGATTCGTCGGGGAGCAGGTTCTGCTCGGAGACATAGGCGATGTACTCGGTATCCGAGTTTTCCGCGAACAGGTGATAGAACGGCTGGTCCTTGCTTGGACGCACCTCGGCGGGGATCGCCTGGTACCACTCCTCGGAATTGCTGAATACCGGGTCGACGTCGAAGATGACGCCGCGGAACGGATAAATCCGGTGGCGCACGACCTGGCCGATCTTGTATTTGCCGAGGCGTGTCTTGCTCATGAGGCGGAACCTACCTCATGAGCGCCGCTCGGAACAGCCGGAAAGAC
>DASUPI010000113.1:0-6618 GCA_036281135.1 Rhodoplanes sp.
GCGCCGCCAGGACCGCCCCAACGCCATTCTCTGGCTCGTGCGCAACCATCCGGAGCTGAAGGACAGCGCAATCATGCGGCTGGTGGGCACGACCAAGGCGACCATCGCCGCCATCCGGGACCGCACGCATTGGAACGCTCCGAATCTCACCCCGCTCGATCCGGTGACGCTCGGCCTGTGCTCGCAGATCGATCTCGACCTCGAAGTCAGCCGCGCGGCCAAGGAGAAGCCGCTCCCGGCCGAGCAGGCGGTCACCTTGCTCCCGGCCGATGTGACCACCGCGGCGACGGCGGAAGGCGCTGAAGAAGAAGAGAAAAAGCCGGCCGAGGAGCTCGACGTCGAGGCGGTGTTCGCCAAGCTCAAGAAGATCGGCGAGAAGCAGGACGAGTAGCTGCGCCCGACGCGGTGCGGCGCCCGGACACGATCACCGCCGAAGCAAGCTTCTGCCTCAGCCGTAGAGCGGGGTGCCGGGGACAAAGGCGTCGAAGGCGGCCCAGAACAGGCGACGGTACTGGTCCTGCTCAAACAACAGGTCGTGCATGGCGCCCGGAACGAAGAGATGGGAGCCGGCGCGGAGGTTCCAGGCAAAGTCTTCGATCGCCGGAAGGGAGACGAGCTGGTCGTGGCCGGCCGCAATCAGGAGCATCGGCTGGCGCAGGCGCGCGGAGTAGGAGGGCTGCTGTAAAGCGGTCATCGTGCGGAACGCCGCACTCACCCAGCCGATCGTCGGCGCGCCGACGCCAAGCGCCGGTTCCGCCTCGAGGATTGCTCCCGTCCGGGCATACCGCACCGGATCGGACGTCATCACATTGTCCGCGAAAGGGGTGGAGGCGATCGGCGCTGCGCCGCCGCCGGGCACGTAAAGTCGGCCCAGGCCGGCAAGCTGAAGCACCCGGGCAATCGCGGGGCCCGCGCCCCATAACGAGCGCTGCGCCAAAGAAATCATGGGAGCGCTCAGCACCGTACGGTCGAACCAGCGATGGCCGCGTGACGCCGATTCGATCAGAACCGTCGCGCCCATCCCCTGGCCGAGCGCGAAGAACGGCGGGGGGCAGTCCGGCAGCACGACCTCCTTCAGGAGTGTTTCGAGGTCGGTGACGTAGTCTGCGAACCGTCGCACGTGACCTTTGTGGGGGTCCCGCGTCAGCCGCTGGGAGAGACCCTGCCCGCGCCAGTCGAGCGCGGCGACGCCAAAGCCGCGGGCGTGCAGGTCGCGTACGACCTCGAAATACTTCTCGATGAACTCGGCCCGCCCCTGAAACAGGCAGACGGTGCCTTTGCGCCCGGCCGGAGGAGGCCATCTGGCGAAGCGAAGGGCGACGCCGTCGGGCGTCTTGAGCACGCCGACGACCCCGTCGGCCGGGACCGGATTGGCAGGAACGGAGACGAGTTTCATCGATCGGGTCCGCGCGGCAACAGGCCGCTTATACCAGCCGGCGGGGTCCGCTCAACCCGAGCGGTGATCGTGCTCAGCGGCGCGGGGTCCCGCCTTCTTCGATCGCGATCTTGAAGCATCAAACGCCCCTGCCCATATGACGGATGCGCCGGCCCACGGGCGGCGCAAACGAGGTGGTCCGGCCATTGCGCGGACCGTTTCGCATGTCGCTCAACTCCAGGAGGATATGCCATGCGCACGACTTTCGATCTTACCCCTCTCTATCGTTCCACCGTCGGCTTCGACCGTCTGGTTTCGCTGCTCGACCAGATGGCGGGATATGATGGCCAAGGTTCGGCCTACCCGCCCTACAATATCGAGCGCACCGGCGAAAACAGCTATCGGATCACCCTCGCGGTCGCCGGCTTCGCCGAGCCCGAGCTGTCGATCGAGGCCAAGGAGAACACCCTGACCGTCCGCGGCGAGAAACCGCAGGTTAAGGACGAGAAGAAGGGCGAGGTGCTCTATCAGGGCATCGCCGCGCGCGCCTTCGAGCGGGCCTTCCAGCTCGCCGACTTCGTCGAGGTCAAGGGCGCGACCCTCGAGAACGGCCTCCTGCATGTCGATCTGGTCCGCGAGATTCCGGAAAAGATGAAGCCGCGCCAGATCAGGATCGCCGGGTCCGGCGACGGCAAGGTGATCGAGTCCAAGGCCGCCTGATCAGGCAAACCTTGCGAACAGTCCGAAGCGCTCCCGCGAGGGGGCGCTTCTTCTTGTGGGCGTGCGCCTATTCCAGGGGAGCGACCGGCACGATCTTGATCGAGCCGGTTACGTCGTCAGGACGCGGACGCGGCAGGGGCGTCTTGAGCTTCGTCAGCTCCGCCGAGCGTCCGGAGGGGATGTCGCGGGGCGGGATCGGCCGGCTTTCGCGCCCCCGGCGGAACGGCCACTGGGCGTAGGTCCGGCCGGCGACCGGCGGCTCGTATTCGAGCTCCGGATCGTGACGCACCGCGAGGATCTGTCCGGTCTGCGCATCGACGATCAGGCGGACGTCGAGCTCGTAGGGATCGACCGCTGCGACTTCATAGCGCGGTCCCCTTCGCATTGGCTGGCCGACCGGATCGAAGCCGCCGGACCGGACTCTGGAGAGTATTTCGTGGGCGGCAAGGGAGCGAGGCGGGGCGTCCGGTGCAATCGGCAGCCGCTCTTCAGCGCCCGCGATTGGCGCAGAAATAAGCAACGCCGATGCAAGCAGGAGAACGCGCCCCATTGTCACTGTCCAGCCCCTTGAACAAGGTTAAGGATCGCTTGCGAATGGGGCGGCGCTGGGGCCGGCAAGTGGCTTAATGGATGGCGACCTGCGATTGCGCCGGACCGAGCGCGCGCCTTCACTGCTCGGTGACTTGGAGGTCAGGGCTTGCTTTGGTGCTTTGCTGGCCTAGGATTTGAATAAGGCAGGAAAGCGGGAACAGGGCAGTTTCGAGGCTTTCAAAGCTTGAATGGACGACCAGACTTTGGCATTCTAATTTAGGACAGCATTACTGTCCTGTTGTCGGCCGGCCCCGAGAGGTCTGCCGGCCCGGCGCTTGCGACGAGGGGGTCGCGCGCCCAACTGGAGCGGCCACGGCCGGACGGGGACCGGCGCGAAGGCTGCCCGTCACGACGACGAGCCCCTTCGCGTCGGAGCGCCAGCCGGTGCTGCGAACGAGGCGGGTGCGCCGGCATATCAAAGGATGTGCGGTGCGAGCGAGGCGAGGACTTAGAATGAGCGCGACAAAGTTCGGCGTCCCGTCCAGCGAGTTCGCGGCGGCGGAGTTCGATCGGGCGGCCACCAGTCCTTCGGCTGCGCGAAGCGCCACCCTTGTCGATGCGGCGGCGGGAGAGGCGCGCGGACTTTACGACCCGTCGCTGGAAAAGGATTCCTGCGGCGTCGGTTTCATCGCCGACATCAAGGGCCGGAAGTCGCACGCGATCGTTCACGACGCGCTGACGATCCTGCACAACCTCGAACACCGCGGTGCGGTCGGGGCCGATCCGCGATCCGGCGACGGCGCCGGGATTCTCGTTCAAATCCCCCACAAGTTCTTCGCCAAGAAGGCCCGCGAACGGGGTTTCGCGCTTCCGGAGCCGGGCCGCTATGCGGTCATCGTGCTGTTCCTGCCGCATGATGACGATCGGCGGCACGAAATCATGGATCTCCATGCCGAGCAGATCGGGCAGGCCGGCATGCAGCTGCTCGGCTGGCGCGACGTTCCGACCGACGATTCGACGCTCGGGGAAACGGTCAAGCCGACCGAGCCGTTCCATCGCCAGCTCTTTGTCGGGCAGGGCGAGAATGAGCTGTCGGAGGACGCGTTCGAGCGACGCATCTACATCCTGCGCAAGACGATTTCCGGCCTGCTCTACGAGCGGCGCGGCCGCAACACCGCGCTTTATTACCCGGTGTCGTCGTCCTGCCGGACCGTGATCTACAAGGGGATGTTCCTCGCGGACCAGCTGCCGACCTACTATCCCGATCTGCACGATCCCGACTTCGAGAGCGCGCTCGCCCTCGTGCATCAGCGCTTCTCGACCAACACGTTTCCGACCTGGTCGCTCGCGCACCCGTACCGCTTCATCGCCCATAACGGCGAGATCAACACGCTGCGCGGCAATCTCAACTGGATGGCCGCGCGCCAGGCCTCGGCGCGGTCTCCCTTGTTCGGCGAGGACATCCACAAGCTGTGGCCGATCTCCTACGAGGGACAATCGGACACCGCCTGCTTCGACAATGCGCTCGAATTCCTGGTGCATGGCGGCTATTCGCTCGCGCATGCGGTGATGATGATGATTCCCGAAGCATGGGCGGGCAACCAGTCCATGGATGCGGAGCGCCGCGCGTTCTACGAGTACAACGCCGCGCTGATGGAGCCGTGGGACGGACCGGCCGCGATCGCCTTCACCGACGGACGCCAGATCGGCGCGACGCTCGACCGCAACGGCTTGCGCCCCGCGCGCTACTTCGTCACGCGCGACGACCGCATCATCATGGCGTCCGAGATGGGCGTGCTGCCGATTCCGGAGCGGGACATCGTCACCAAGTGGCGCCTTCAACCCGGCAAGATGCTGCTCGTCGACCTGGAAGAGGGCCGCCTGATCCCCGACGAGGAGATCAAGGCGACGCTCGCGCGCCGCAATCCCTATCACGAGTGGCTGCAGCGCACGCAGATCGTTCTCGAGGACCTGCCGCCGGCGAAGAGCCGTCCGACCTTGTCGAATCTTTCGCTGCTCGATCGTCAGCAGGCGTTCGGCTACACCCAGGAAGATCTCAAAATCCTGATGACGCCGATGGCCGCGACCGGCGACGAGCCGGTCGGCTCCATGGGCAACGACACGCCGATTTCCGCACTCTCGGATCGGCCGAAGCTCCTGTTCACCTATTTCAAACAGAACTTCGCCCAGGTGACCAACCCGCCGATCGACCCGATCCGCGAAGAGCTGGTCATGAGTCTCGTCTCGATCATCGGGCCGCGTCCGAACCTGTTCGATCTCGAAGGCCTGTCTCACCTCAAGCGCCTGGAAGCGCGCCAGCCGATCCTCACCGATGAGGATCTGGAAAAGATTCGCTGGATCTCCGAGGTGGGCGATCCGCATTTCAAGTCGATCACGCTGCATGCGGTATGGCCGGCCGAGCACGGCGCGGCCGGAATGCGGCCCGCCATCGCCGAGCTCTGCGCGGAGGCGGAGACGGCGGTGCGCGAGGGCGTCAACATCATCATCATCTCGGACCGCGCCGCGAGCGCCGAGCGAGTTCCGATTCCCTCGCTGCTCGCCTGCGCCGCCGTCCATCACCACCTGATCCGGAAGGGGCTGCGCACATCGGTCGGCCTCGTCGTCGAATCGGGAGAGCCGCGCGAAGTGCACCATTTCGGGTGCCTCGCGGGTTACGGCGCCGAAGCGATCAATCCGTACCTCGCTTTCGAGACGCTGCTCGCGATGCAGGACGACGCCGTGCGCAAGCTCGACGAAAAGGAAGTCGTCAAGCGCTACATCAAGTCGGTCGACAAGGGCCTCCTGAAGGTGATGTCCAAGATGGGCATCTCGACCTATCAGTCCTATTGCGGCGCGCAGATTTTCGACGCGGTCGGGCTGCGCAGCGAGTTCGTCTCCGAGTTCTTCACCGGCACCGCGACGCGCATCGAAGGCGTCGGCGTCGAAGAGATCGCCGAGGAGACGGTGCGCCGTCATCGCGACGCCTTCGGCGACGCGCCGGTGTATCGCAATGCGCTCGATGTGGGCGGCGAATACGCCTATCGCGTGCGCGGCGAGGATCATGTCTGGACGTTCGAGACGGTTGCCGCGCTCCAGCACGCCGTGCGCGGCAATTCCTTCGACCGCTACCGCGCCTTCGCCGCGATGGTGAACGAGCAATCGGAGCGCCTCGTCACCATCCGCGGCCTGTTCCGGATCAAGTCGGCCGAGGAGGACGGCCGGGCGAAGGTCCCAATCGAGGAGGTCGAGCCTGCAAAGAACATCGTGCGGCGCTTCGCGACCGGGGCGATGAGCTTCGGTTCGATCTCGCGCGAGGCGCACACCACGCTCGCGATCGCGATGAACCGCATCGGCGGCCGCTCCAATACCGGCGAAGGGGGCGAGGAAGCCGACCGCTTCAAGCCGCTGCCGAACGGCGATTCCATGCGCTCGTCGATCAAGCAGGTCGCCTCCGGCCGCTTCGGCGTCACGACCGAATATCTCGTCAATTCGGACATGATGCAGATCAAGATGGCGCAGGGCGCAAAGCCCGGCGAAGGCGGCCAGCTGCCCGGCCATAAGGTCGACAAGACCATCGCGCGGGTGCGGCACTCGACTCCGGGCGTCGGCTTGATCTCGCCGCCGCCGCACCACGACATCTATTCCATCGAGGACTTGGCCCAGCTCATCTTCGACCTGAAGAACGTCAACCCGGCCGGCGATGTTTCGGTGAAGCTCGTGTCGGAAGTCGGCGTCGGCACGGTCGCGTCCGGCGTCTCCAAGGCGCGCGCCGACCACGTGACGATTGCCGGGTTCGAGGGCGGGACGGGCGCTTCGCCGCTCACCTCGATCAAGCATGCCGGCAGCCCATGGGAGATCGGGCTTGCCGAAACGCACCAGACGCTGGTCGCCCAGCGGCTGCGCGGCCGCATCGCCGTGCAGGTCGACGGCGGCATCCGCACCGGGCGCGACGTCGTCGTGGGCGCGCTGCTCGGGGCCGACGAATTCGGTTT
>DASUPI010000114.1:0-5776 GCA_036281135.1 Rhodoplanes sp.
GCGAATGATGCCGAACACCTCTTTCACGAGCAGCGGCGAGAGGCCCATCGACGGCTCGTCCATCAGGATCAGCCGGGGCCGGGCCATCAGCGCGCGCCCGATCGCGAGCATTTGCTGCTCGCCGCCGGAGAGATAGCCGGCAGGACCGGTGCGCTCCCTGAGGCGCGGGAAATAGCCGAGCACCATGTCGATGTCGCGGGCGATCTCCTTGTCGCGGCGGGTGAACGCCCCGAGGCGCAGGTTCTCGAGCGCGGTGAGGTCGGCAATGATGCGCCGGCCCTCCATCACCTGCGAAATCCCCCGCCGGACGATCCGCACCGGATCGCCGCCATCGATCCGCTCGCCGTCGAACATGATCTCGCCGCGCGTCACCCCTCCATTCTCGGTCTTGAGCAGCCCGGAAATGGCTTTCAGCGTGGTCGACTTGCCGGCGCCATTGGCGCCGAGCAGCGCCACCACCGCCCCGCGGGAGACGTTGAGGCTGAGCCCGCGCAATACGAGGATCACCTCGTCGTACACGACTTCGATGTTGTGGACCGAGAGAAGCGGCGCGCTTGCTCTCTCGTCGCCGGCATTCGAGGATGAGGCAGGTGAATGGTCTAACGTGCGGTTCATGTCATCGCCGCGGACGCCCTCCCCTATCCTCCCCAGGATGAGGAGGGTAGGAGCAGACGGTGACGGCTGCTCCCGTTCACCACTTTCGCGCATGATCCCGGCCGCAGGAGTGAACTAGGCCACAGGACGGCCGGTAACATAAGGTTACAGATCGCTCCGGCTTGCGCGAGGGCGCCGGGCGATCAACTCTGCGCGCTTACCAGCCAAGCCATTCCGGCTTGCGCGGCAGATTGACGGTCGTCACCTTTTCGAGCTTGATCGCGCCGTTCTTGACGAGCTCATTGAGTGGCGCGTCGGTCGAGCCTTTCACCTTGATGCGATAGAGATCGACGTTCGTGGTCGGCCGGTGGTCGGTCTCCGTCCAGGTCGAGGCGTTGCACACGCCCTCCATGCCGTCCGGGACCCAGTCCTTCTTCTGATAGAAGCCTTTCTTGACGTTGGCGCCGTTGACGCCGCCGTTCTTCGCCGCCCAGTCGATCGCTTCCTTCAGATAAAGCCCTGTGCACACGGCCGCGATATAGTGAACCGGACGATAGACATTGCCGGACGGGTCGGAATTCTTCGAGATCTCCATCACGTTTTTCATGCCCGGCGCGTCGCCTCCGAACGGCACCGCGGTCCGCAGCGGAAACACGACCCCGTCCGCCGCGTCGCCCGCCGCCTTCGCCGCGTTCTCGTCCATGCCCCAGACATTGCCGAGGAACTGCACGTCGGCGCCGATATTTTTGCAGGCTTTCAGCACGGAGATGTTCGAGCCGGCGGTGTTGCCGAGAAACGCATAGTTCGCGCCGGAGTTTTTCAGCGTCAGGCATTGCGGCGTGTAGTCGCCCGGCGTCAGCGCGAACTGCACCGGCGGCAGCACCTCGAAACCGAGCTCTTTGGCGATCGCCTCGCCGGCTTCCTTCGGCGCGTTGGGATAGGGGTGGTTGGCGCCCATATGGACGAATTTCGGCTTCTCGGTCTTGCCCTTCGCCTTCCAATCCTGCGCCGCCCAGGTCAGCATCGCCCGCAGCGCGTCGGAATAGCTCGGCGCGTAAAAGAAATTGTAGGGTGCGGGCTTGGCCTTGCCGCTCTGCCCGGTCGGGTCGGTCAGCGCCGCCGAGTAGGATGCGGAGAAATAGGGAATCTGGTCCTGGGCGATGAATCCGGTGAGCGCCTCCGTATCGGCGGTGCCCCAGCCGAAAATCGCAGGAACCTTGCCGTCAGCACCCGACCATTTCTTGTATTGCGTGACCGCGCGCGGCACCTGATAGCCGTAATCGACCGTGTCGAGTGCGATGTTCACCCCGCCCTTCTTGTTGGCCCAGGCGATGGCGTCAATCACGCCCTGGCCGAACGGCACGCCCACATCCGCGGTGGCGCCCGAGAAATCGGTGAGTTGCCCGACGGTCACCTGTTGAGCATTCGCCGCTCCGGCCATGCCGCATAGGAGCGCCGCCACCGAGGCGCCGCGCAGCATCGTGATCAATCGCATGAACGTGTTCCTCCTTGTTTTTCCCGAGGTCTCGAACCATTTCGCCCGTCCTGACCTCAATGCGAGAACGGGTAGAGCTTCCAGTAGGCCTTGATCTGCCGCCAGCGATGCGCGAGCCCGTCCGGCTCGAGCCTTGGAGATCGCTATGTCACCGTCCGAACCGTCACCGGCTGGACCGAGACGGTATCAGCAAGGACTGAGGCTGGCGACATGACCACCAGCTCTGCTGTCAACCGCTTTCGGAATTGGCCCTCAAGGTCGGATCGAACCTCAATCACATGCCCTTGAGAACTTGGCCCCGGATTTCCCCGGCGGGATGAGCGTCAGTGTGGAAGTTAACGTACCACTTTCCGGCGATCAGTTCGGCAGCCTGCGCGTCGGTCAATGTCGCCGACCCTTCGAACGGACTGGTGAACGGCGTAATCACCACAGTAACGTCGGCAACGTCGCCGAATTGGTGTGGCTGTTGCCAGTTGGGTTCTGTCGGCCCGTGGAAATGGGCCATCGTGCATGGGCCGGTAAGGCCGGAGTATTCGCCCTCCCATGTGAGCGTCTTGCTCGCGGTGTCGTAAGTCGCCGTGAACGTGCCCGTGCCCTTGCTGTCGGTTGGGGGCACTTCGTTGCTGCCCTTAAGTTCGGTCTTGAAGGAAATCATTTCGGCAAGCGCCGGCTGCGTGACCGCGAGACATGCGGCCAGCGTCAAGCCGGATAAACCGTAGCGCAGAATTGTGAAAGCCGTCATTTGTTCCTCCCTTTTCGTTCTGAGGTCGCTTTCTTTCCGCCCGTCCTGACCTCAATGCGAGAACGGGTAGAGCTTCCAGTAGGCCTTGATCTGCCGCCAGCGATGCGCAAGCCCGTCCGGCTCGAAGATGAGAAACAGCACGATCACAAGGCCGATGGCGATCTCGCGCAGGAACGCGATGTTGTTGTTGAGCGCGAGCGCCCGGTCGATCGCGCCGCCGCGCAGCAGGGCGCTGATCCACTCCATCGCTTCCGGCAGCAGCACCATGAACGCGGTACCCATCAACGTGCCCATCACCGAGCCGACCCCGCCGATGATGACCATCGCGAGAAAGACGATCGAACGATCGATCCCGAACCCCTCGTTCGACACGACCTCCTGATAATGCGCATAGAGCGCACCGCCGATGCCGGCGAAGAACGCCGCCAGGCCGAACGACAGCGTCCGGTACTTGGTGAGATTGATTCCCATCATTTCGGCCGAGAGATAGTGGTCGCGGATGGCGACGAGGGCCCGGCCGTCGCGCGTGCGGATCAGATTGGTCACCAGCAAATAGCTCACCACGAGATAGGCGAGCACGACATAGAAATACTGGCGATCGCCGCGCAGCGTGTAGCCGAACAGCGTGAACGGCGCCGCGCTCGCCGGCACGATGCCGCCGGTGAACCAGTCGGCGCGCGAGAAGAAATCGAGCAGGATGTACTGCGCGGCGAGCGTCGCGATCGCGAGATAGAGGCCTTTCAGACGCGCGGCGGGCAATCCGAAGACGAGGCCGACCAGCGCCGTGACCGTTCCTGCGAGCGGAATCGCGAAGAAGGCGGGAATGCCGATCTTGGTGCTGAGATAGGCCGAGGTGAACGCTCCGAACCCGAAAAACGCGGCGTGACCGATCGATATCTGGCCGGTGAAGCCGACCAGGATGTTGAGGCCGATCGCGGCGATGCCGAAATAGCCGATCTGGATGAGGATGCTGAGCCAATACTGGCTGAGCATGAAGGGAACCAGGCACATCAAGCCGATGCCTGCGATTGCGCAATTGCGGCTTGTGACGGTGGGGAAGATCGTGGTGTCGGCCGCGTAGGTGGTGCGGAAATCGCCGGCGGGAACGAGGCTCGTCATGTGCACTCCTCACACCCGCTCGATGTCGCGCGTGCCGAACAGGCCGTAGGGCTTGATCATCAGGATGATGATGAGCACGTAGAACGGCGCGACCTCGTAGAGATTGCCCCAGTGCAGGTACTGGCTGTCGACGAAGTGGGCGACGTTCTCCAGAAGGCCGATGATGATGCCGCCCAGAACCGCGCCGCCGATGCTGTCGAGTCCGCCGAGAATCGCCGCGGGAAACACTTTGATGCCGTAGGCGGACAGGCCCGCGGAGACGCCGTTGACCACCGCCACCACCACGCCCGCCACCGCCGACACCACGGCGGAGATCGCCCAGGCCATCGCGAACACGTTCTCGACCGAAATGCCGAGCGACTGCGCGACCTGCTGATCGAACGCGGTCGCCCGCATGGCGAGGCCGTGCTTGGTGGCGCGGAAGAACCATGCCATGCCCGCCATCATCGCAAGCGAGACCACGAGGCTCAGCAGATAGACGCTCTGAAACTGCAGCCCGAGGACGTTCACCGTCTGCGTCGTGAACACCTGCGGAAACGGCTGCAAATTGGTCCCGAATATCCACTTCATCAGCGCCTGGAACACGGTGGAAAGCCCGATCGTCACCATGATGACCGAAATGATCGGCTCGCCTATTAGCGGCCGCAGGACCACGACCTGCAGCGCCACGCCGAACGCGAACATGAAGACGAGCGTGATCGGCATGCCGAGATAGAACGGCAGCTGGTATTTGGTGAGCAGCCACCAGCACACCCAGGCGCCGATCAGCAGGAATTCGCCCTGCGCGAAGTTCACCACCTGCGTCGCCTTGTAGATCAGCACGAAGGACATCGCGACGACGCCATAGAGCGTGCCGACGATGAGGCCGTTGGCGAGAAGCTGGATCAGAAGCTCGGTGTTCATCGGCCTGTCCGACCCCGTTTACCTACCAATTCGACAGGAAGCGAACGCCCCATCCGGGTGTACATCGCCAATGCCAATTCATTCCGCGGCCATCGCGACGGCTGGCGCCGGCCCCGGTTCGAGGTCGACCACGGCGAGTTTCGTCCGGATGCGCTGGGTGGCGCCGTCCTGGAATCTGATGACCGTGTCGACGTCGATCTCGCTCTTGCCGGCATAGATCGCCTCGATGATGTCGGCATATTTC
Organism: Rhodoplanes sp.; assembly: GCA_036281135.1. GTDB lineage: Bacteria > Pseudomonadota > Alphaproteobacteria > Rhizobiales > Xanthobacteraceae > Rhodoplanes. Next base: position 5,098 of record DASUPI010000114.1, read on the forward strand.
TCGTTGATCACGCCGCGGCGAACCTTTCGCGTGCGGGTAAGCTCGCCGTCGTCGGCGTCGAGTTCCTTGTAGAGGAGGAGGAACTTGGCGATGCGCTGGGCGGCGGGCAGCGAGGCGTTCACCGTTTCCACCTCCTTGCGCACTAGCGCATAGACCTCGTCGCGGGAGGACAGGTCGGTATAGGTGGTGAACGACAGGCGGTTCTTCTCCGCCCATTTCGACACGATGGAGAAGCGGATGCACAGCATCGCGGCGAGAAAATTGCGGCCGGCGCCGAGCACGATCGCCTCGGCGATATAGGGCGAGAATTTCAGCTTGTTCTCGATATTTTGCGGCGAGAAGCGATAGCCGTGCGCCGTCACCGCAATATCCTTCAGGCGGTCGATGACGACCAGATGGCCCCTGTCGTTGAAATAGCCGGCGTCGCCGGTTTGCATCCAGCCGTCGCGCAGATCGGCCGCGGTCCCCTCCTCGTTCTTGAAATAGCCGAGAAACATATTGGGATGGCGCGCCACGATCTCGCCGACCCCGTTCGCGTCGGCCTCGAGAATCCGCACCTCGACCCCTTTGTCCATCGGCGTGCCGACCGTATCGAAATCGATCTCGTCGGCGCGGTGAATCGTATAGGCGCCGAGCGTCTCGGTCTGGCCGTAGATCTGGTGCAGCGGAACGCCCATCG
>DASUPI010000115.1:0-3385 GCA_036281135.1 Rhodoplanes sp.
CGCCCAACCCGGCCGAGCCGCACGCACCTGCAAGCAACAGGTTCTTCGCGCTCACGCTCGGCAGCATCGGCGTCGTCTACGGCGATATCGGCACGAGCCCGCTCTACGCGTTTCGCGAAGCGCTCGTCGCGGCCGGCGGCGGCGGCGTGAGCCGCGCCGCCGTGCTGGGCGTGCTCTCGCTGATCCTGTGGGCCTTGATCCTGATCGTCACGTGCAAATACGTGCTCATTCTGCTGCGCGCAGACAACAACGGCGAGGGCGGCACGCTGACCTTGATGGCGCTGGCGCAACGCGCGGTCGGCAAAGATTCCCGCGTCATACTCTGGTTCGGCATCCTCGGCGCGGCCTTGTTTTTCGGCGACGCGCTGATCACCCCGGCAATTTCCGTTCTGTCGGCCATGGAAGGGTTGAAGATCGTCACGCCGGCTTTCGAACACTCCGTAGTGCCGCTCACGGTGCTTATTCTTGTCGCTCTGTTCGCCGTGCAGTCGCGCGGAACGGCGAGTGTCGCCGCATTCTTCGGCCCGATCACGACGGTGTGGTTCATCGTCATCGGCGTGGCCGGCGCGACGCATATCGCCGACGATCCGAGCGTCTTGGCGGCGATCAATCCCGCCTATGGGATTTCTTTTCTCCTCGGACACGGGATGATCGGCTTCGTCACGCTCGGCGCCGTGTTTCTTGCGGTGACCGGGGCCGAGGCGCTCTATGCCGATCTCGGCCACTTCGGCCGTGCGCCGATCCAGACCGCGTGGCTTGTTCTGGTCCTGCCTGCGCTCGTCCTCAACTATTTCGGCCAGGGCGCGCTGGTGCTGGCGCGCCCGGAAGCCATCGAGAACCCGTTCTTCCTGCTGTTTCCGGACTGGATGCTGTTGCCTATCGTGGTTCTTGCAACGGCCGCGACCGTGATTGCGAGCCAGGCGGTGATCAGCGGCGCCTACTCGCTCGCGCGCCAAGCCATCGCCCTTGGGCTCCTGCCGCGGCTCGACGTTCGCCACACCTCTGCGGAGCAGGAAGGCCAGATCTACATGCCGCTCGTGAACACGGCGCTCCTGCTGGGCGTTCTGCTCCTGGTCGGCCTGTTCCGAACCTCGAGCGCGCTTGCTTCTGCCTATGGAATTGCGGTCACGGGCACCATGGTCGTGACGGCGGCAATGGCCTTCGTGGTCATCTGGCGCGTATGGGGCTGGTCGCCTTTGTCGGCCGGCCTGCTGATTGCGCCGTTCCTCGTCATCGATGCAACCTTTCTCGCCGCCAACCTCCTTAAGTTCGTCGAAGGCGGCTGGCTGCCGCTTGCCTTCGCCGGCGCGCTTTCGACGGTGATGTACACTTGGCAGCATGGCAACAAGCTTCTCTTGGAGAAAACCCGCAGGCTCGAGACGCCGCTGGAATCGCTCGTCGCAATGCTCGAAAAGAAACCGCCGCACCGGGTGCCCGGCACGGCCGTCTTCTTCACCTCCGACCCACAGAGCGCGCCGACCGCGTTGATGCACAGCCTCAAACACTACAAGGTTCTGCACGAAAAGAACGTGATCCTGAGCGTGCTCACCGTGCGGACGCCGCGCGTTTCGCTGGAGGAGCGCGTAAAAATTGAGCCGATCGGCGAAACCTTTTCGCGCGTGACGTTGCGGTTCGGCTACATGGAATCGCCCAATGTGCCGCGCGCCCTCGGCATCGCGCGCAAGCTCGGCTGGCAATTCGACATCATGTCGACCTCGTTCTTCCTCTCCCGCCGGCTCCTGAAAGCCGCCGCCCGTTCCGAGATGCCGCGCTGGCAGGACCGGTTGTTTATCGCGCTCACGCGGATCGCGAACGATGCAACGACCTACTTCCAGATACCCACCGGCCGGGTGGTTGAGGTCGGCACGCAGGTCACGGTGTAATGAGTTGTTGCGGTGAGATGCCGGGCCAGTCAAGGGGATTGAGGATCGAATACGATCAGGTGCCGACTCTGGACCAGGTCGCGTCCGAGAACCTCGTTCGCGCCGGTCATCAGCCGCAAGTACCTCCGATGCCGCTCCGCGGCCAAGCTCGCCTGGCCGGTGGGAAGCCGTCACGCGGTAAAGAAGGGCGGAAATGGCCGGCGGACAACCGCGACGTTGGTCACGCCGTAAGAGAAAGCGCCTGCGTCGAACGGGTTGAGCGCCCTCACACCGGCGGCGTGCCGTAGGTGTGGAACGATTCGATCGTCTTCAGCCCCCAGGCCTGGCCCTTCCGGCGTTCGGCTTCGCTCCACACGATCGGCTTCCAGTCGGGGGCGAGGATGAGCCTTGCGCCGGCATTGGCGATCTCCACCCGATTGCCGCCGGGTTCGTACACATACAGGAAGAAGGTCTGCTGCACCGCATGCTTGTGCGGCCCGGTTTCGATATGGACGCCGTTCTCGAGGAAAATGTCGGCCGCGCGCAGCACGTCCTCGCGGCAGTCGACCGCATAGGTCAGATGATGGAAGCGCCCGCGCGATCCCGTGCGGTCGAGCGTATAGGCGAAGTCGTAGCTCTTGTTGGTGGCGGTCATCCATATGCCCGCTTCGGTCCCGTCGTCGAGCACGATCTGCTCGGTCAGGCGAAAGCCGAGATAGGTTTCGAAGAAGACGCGGTTGGCGCGGATGTCGGCGGCGAGGCAGTTGAGGTGATCGAGCCGGCGCACGCTAACGCCGCGCGCGGGAATCTCTGCGCCTGGTTCTTCAGCGCCGGCGTCTGCTCGGGCGGCGGCGCGTACCATTCGGTCTCGTAGTAGAGCTCGATGCGATGGCCGTCGGGATCGCGGCACACGAAGGTCTTGCCCTGGCCGAGATCGCCGTCGCTCCATCCCACGTCGAAGCCGGAGCCGGCGAGCGCGTGGGCGCGCCGTTGCAGCGCCTGCGGGCTGCGGGTGCGGAAGGCCATGTGCCCCATGCCCGAGGTGGTCGCGCCCGTGAGCTTGAGGCTGTAGCGCTCGTAATCGTCCCAGCCGCGCAGATAGACGGAAGCGCCCGCGCGCCCGCTTTCCGTCATTCCCATGACGTCGACGAAGAAACGCAGGCTATCGTCGAGCCTCGGCGTCAGCAGCTCGAGGTGACCGAGATGGGCGATATCGTAGATCGGCTCTTCGCTCATAATCTGCATTGCCGTCCGGCGGCGGCATGGACTCTTGTGTGCGGCGCCGCATTCCGGAGCGAGCGCGCGACATTTCCGACCGACGGTATCTTAAGGCGGCATGGCGGGCCAGCCGGCTTGCTCCGCCGATCGCGCGGCGGGCAATAACGCCGCAGGCTCCGGGCCGCGTCTGTGCTTGCGACCGAAACCGCACTCGATGATCATGGCGCACGTCGCGTGTCAGAGGAACTTCCAATGCCCGCATGGCTATCGCCCCGACGGGGGCGCCGCGTCCCGGCTTCGACCCT
>DASUPI010000116.1:0-22202 GCA_036281135.1 Rhodoplanes sp.
TCGCCTCCGACCCCGCCTGGTCGCCGCTGCTGAGCTGAGTACGACGCTTTGATTTCGCCTCCCCTGAAAGGGGAGGGTCGAACCAGGCGAGCGCAGCGATCTGCTCCCGATCTCCAGCGCGTCTGGCTAACCGGCATGCGGGCTCTCGCTTCGCGCGCGCATTACGATCCTGAACCACGGCTGAATGCAGCAAAAATTTAATCTGGCGATCAGCCTTCAGCCCGTCGCGGACTTCTTCTACGAACAAACGCGGGCGACTTGAGAGGGAGACGATCATGCGCAAGATGATTCTGGGTGTTCTGTCCGCCGCCGCGAGGTCCGGTATTGCCGCGTCCGCCGCTGGTGCCGCGGCGGCCGGTGCTGGGTGCGCCGCCGCTGCTGGCGGTGACGCCCCGCAGACGATGCGACGCCTCGGCTGGTGACATCGGCCTGCAGGGCCGGGCTTTCGCGTCCGGCCTTTTGTTATCTCCAAGCACAATCGAACGCCGATCGCCGTCTGCCCGGTCGCGCTTCGGGCGGCGCGTTCTTCGCGTCTGCTCAGCGCGGCTGACCGGTTGAACCGCTTGATCCGCGGCGGCGTTTCGTGAAGAGTGCCGGCGCAGAAAGGAAACGCGTGTCGCAACCAACCGCCCAGAGTCGAAGCCGCATCCGGTGGCGCAACGTCGTGACGGTGCTGTCCGCCGCGGTGCTGATCGGCGCCGAAGTGTTCGGCGCGGCCTTCGCCGGCGGCTGGGCGATCGCAAACCTGTTCGGCCTCGGCGTCTACGGCGTCTATGCCCTGCAAGGATTGTTCTTCCTGCTCGGCCTCATCGTGATGGGGCAGTTCGTGCACGGCGGCATGCGGGTCGAGCCGTTCACGACGCGCGATTAGCGGGCGCTGCGGCGCGCGTTAATGCCTCGCGAACCTTTTCGTACACATTTCGTTGAAGGGCCGAGAGATTCGGTGTGCAAAAAACTTGCGCAACCGGGTCGGATCGCTTAACTGAGTCTCGCCCAATTTCGCACGTGCCTGTGGCCGTGTGTCGATCGGTGGGCATCCGGACAAGAGGCCGGACAGCCGCCCGGAGCGAGATCGCGACGACCGTGAGGTCGCCGGATCGTTTGAGCTCCGAACACTTGATCGGCAGCCGGAGGCGAAACCGGCGCACCCCGCTCTCAGCGGGGGACGCGGCTTAAAGCAACGACGGACCGGGCTTTTTTGGTCTCTGCCGGTTTCCACCACCGGCTCGGGTCGCCGAAGAGGCTTGTTCATCATTGCCGGGCGTGCGGATCGGGGACTCCCCATCCAATCCAAGGCAGCACGGACGGGTGTGAACCACTCCGCATCGACGCGTCCCCATCGCGCGTCGGTGTGAGCTTCGCACCCGCACTCATGCCGGGCGGTTCTCCGCCCATGGGCCTATTGGGGAGAGCGCCATGACCGAGCGCATCCGCGACTTTCTGCGTAATCGCCGCGATGACGGGCCGTGCCTCGTCGTCGATCTCGACGTCGTGCGCGAGAACTATCTCGCCTTCGCGCATGCGCTGCCGGACACGCGCGTGTTCTACGCCATCAAGGCCAATCCCGCGCCGGAAGTGCTGTCGCTGCTCGCCGGCCTCGGCTCCTGCTTCGACGCCGCCTCGCTCCCCGAGATCGAGATGGCGCTCGCCGCGGGGGCGACGCCCAACCGCATCTCCTTCGGCAACACGATCAAGAAGGAGCGTGACATCGCGCGCGCCCACGCGCTCGGCGTGCGCCTGTTCGCGGTCGACTGCAAGGCCGAGGTCGAGAAGATCGCGCGCGCGGCGCCCGGCGCACGGGTGTTCTGCCGCATCCTGTTCGATTGCGCCGGGGCCGAATGGCCGCTCTCGCGCAAGTTCGGCTGCGACCCTGCGATGGCGATCTCGGTGCTCGAGCACGCGTGCCGGCTCGGCCTGGAGGCGCATGGCGTGTCGTTCCATGTCGGCTCGCAGCAGCGACGCACGCAGGCCTGGGACCAGGCGCTGAAGACGGCGGCCGCGGTTTTCCGCGCCTGCGCGGAGCGCGGCATCGCGCTCTCCATGGTCAATCTCGGCGGCGGCTTCCCGACGAAGTATGTGCGCGACGTGCCGCCGGTCGAGAGCTATGGCCGCTCGATCTTCCGCGCGCTGCGCAAGCATTTCGGCAATGCGATCCCGGAGACCATCATCGAGCCGGGCCGCGGCATGGTCGGCAATGCCGGCGTGATCGAGGCGGAAGTCGTGCTCGTGTCGAAGAAGGCCGAACAGGAAAAGCTGCGCTGGGTCTATCTCGACATCGGCAAATTCGGCGGCCTCGCGGAGACGATGGACGAGTCGATCCGCTATCCGATCAAGACCCCGCGCGATGGCGACACGCTCGGCCCCTGCGTGCTCGCCGGCCCGACCTGCGACTCGGTCGACGTGATGTACGAGAAGCAGCCCTACGACCTGCCCGTCAGCCTGGAGATCGGCGACAAACTGCTGATCGAGGGCGCGGGCGCGTACACGGCGACTTACTCCGCGGTCGCCTTCAACGGCTTCCCGCCGCTGAAGACGTACCACATCTGAGCGTACCTCCTTCACCCTCTCATCCTGAGGATGACCGTGCGCAGCATGGTGGAGGGGGCGCGGCAGGCGAGCGGAGATTGCCCCCTCCACCGCCGACGCAGCCAAGCCTGCGCAGGCTGCGCAAGCTTGCCTGCGATGGGCGGTTCCCCTCCCCGCGTGTTGCGCGGGGGAGGATGCGGTGAGCTCATTCACCTCCGCCTGCGTGTTCACTGTGCTGGTTTCCGCACGGGAGAGAGCAATGATCACGATTCGTCACGAGCGGCCCGCAGATGCGCCCGCACGCGAGGCTCTGCTCGATCGCGCCTTCGGCGCGTGCCGCTTCGAGGAGACGTGCCAGCTCCTGCGCGAGGGGCGTCGCGCGGCCGAAGGGCTGTCCTTTGTCGCGAGCGCCTTCGGCCGCATCGTGGGCACCGTGCGGCTGTGGCACGTCGCCTTTGGCGGTCGACCGACGCTGCTGCTCGGCCCGCTCGCCGTGCATCCGGATTGGCGTGCGCGCGGCATCGGGGCGCTCCTGATGCGGCGCGCGCTCGCCGAGGCCGGCGCGCGCGGTCACGCCGCGGTGCTGCTCGTGGGCGACGCGCCCTACTACGCGCGGTTCGGCTTTTCCGCCGAGAAGACCGGCCCTCTGTCGCTGCCCGGCCCCTACGAGGCGGACCGGCTGCTCGCGCGCGAGTTCACTCCGGGTGCGCTCGACGGCGCAGGCGGACTTATTCTGGCGGCACGCGCTTCGAGCGAGCGGCGCGGGGGCGCGACCCGCGTCGCCCCGGCGGCGCCTCACGCCGCCTTGCCGCACGCGGCTTGATTTCGCCCCGCGTTTGTCGCTCACCGAGAGCGCGTCCGAAGGTCTTCGCGGGGCCCTGCGCTTCTGAATGCATGCTGCTTGTTCCCCTCCCCCTTGTGGGCCCTTGTGGGGAGGGGTCAGGGGTGGGGTGAGTTTCACTGCCTGCGTGCATCTTCCGACTGAGCCCCCTCCCCGACCCTCCTCCACAAGGGGGAGGGAGCGTTCGTTGCCTACCTAACAAGAGTGAACGGCGTTTACGCGTCTCACGTCCTTGGAGCACCTCGATGACCACCTGGCCCGTGCATGCCCGGATCGACGGCCCGATTGTGATGATCGGGTTCGGCTCGATCGGCAAAGCAACGCTGCCGCTGATCGAGCGGCACTTCGCGTTCGAAAAGTCACGGCTGGTCGTCATCGATCCCGACGACAAGGACCGCCACATCCTGGACGAGCGCGGCATTCGCTTCATCCACCAGCCGGTCGCCAAGGAGCGCTACCGGCATCTGCTCACGCCGCTCCTCACCGACGGTCCGGGGCGCGGCTTCTGCGTCAATCTCTCGGTCGACACCTCGTCGGTCGACCTCATGGAGCTGTGCCGCGAGCTCGACGTCTTCTACATCGACACGGTGGTCGAGCCCTGGCCCGGCCTCTATTTCGACCGCAAGGCGACCCCCGAGGCGCGCTCGAATTACATGCTGCGGGAGACCGTGCTTGCGGCGCGCCGGCGCAATCCCACCGGCATCACCGCGGTTTCCTGCTGCGGCGCCAATCCCGGCATGGTGTCGTGGTTCGTCAAGCAGGCGCTGCTCGACATCGCACGCGATATCGGGGTCGAGGCCGACGCCTTGGCGACACGCGCGGACTGGGCGAGGCTCGCCGTGCGCCTCGGCGTGAAGGGCATCCATATCGCCGAGCGCGACACCCAGCGCGCCAAGCTGCCGAAACCGCAGAACGTGTTCGTCAATACCTGGTCGGTGGAAGGCTTCTATTCGGAAGGCATGCAGCCGGCCGAACTCGGCTGGGGCACGCATGAGACCTGGATGCCGCGCAACGGGCGGCGGCATCCGCATGGCTGCGGGGCCGCGATCTATCTTTTGCAGCCCGGCGCCAACACGCGCGTGCGCTCGTGGACGCCGACCGCGCAGGCGCAATACGGCTTCCTCGTCACCCACAACGAGTCGATCTCGATCGCCGACTTCTTCACGCTGCGCGAGGACGATCATGTTGTGTATCGGCCGACCTGCCATTACGCTTATCACCCCTGCAATGACGCGGTGCTCTCGCTGCACGAACTGTTCGGCCAGGCCGGCCGGCGGCAGGAGCGCTCTCACATTCTCGACGAGCACGAGATCGTCGACGGCATCGACGAACTGGGCGTGCTGATCTACGGCCACGCGAAGAACGCCTATTGGTACGGCTCGCAGCTCTCGATCGACGAGACGCGCGATCTTGCGCCCTACCAGAATGCGACCGGACTGCAGGTCTCCTCGGCGGTGATGGCCGGCATGGTGTGGGCGCTGGAAAATCCGCAGGCCGGCATCGTCGAAGCCGACGACATGGATTTTGCCCGCTGCCTCGAACTGCAGCGGCCCTATCTCGGCCCGGTGGTCGGCGTGTATACTGATTGGACGCCGCTCACGAATCGCCCCGGCCTTTTTCCTGAGGACATCGACACGAACGACCCTTGGCAGTTCAAGAATGTGCTGGTGGGGTGATGCGACGCGGCCTTGCGTTGGCAGCGCTCCTGCTCGCTGCGCCCGCCGCGGCCCAGCTCGCGACGCCGCCGCGCGCGGGCGCCGCCCTCCTCGCCGGCTTCGTGCGCCTGCGCGAGGTCGCGCCAAGCATCCGGCAGGACATGCGCTATGCGACGCCTTTCAACTTTACCGGGCGGCGCGTGCCCGGCTATGACGCGGCGGAATGCATTCTGCTGCGGCCGGCGGCCGAGGCGCTCGCGCGCGCGCAGGCGCATCTCCTCGCGCAGGGCTATAGTCTGAAAGTGTACGATTGCTACCGCCCCGAGCGCGCGGTGCGTTCCTTCATCACCTGGGCGCAGAGCCCGGAGCCCGATTGGATGGCGCGCATCTTCTCCCCGCACATTCCCAAGGCGGAGCAGTTCGCGCGCGGCTATCTCGCCAAGCGCTCCCGCCATTCGCTCGGCATCGCGGTCGATGTCGGCCTCGTGCGCGCGGACGAACCGGCTCGGCCCACGCCCACCGATTCCGGCCCGTGCGACGGGCCGCTCGCCTCCCGCGCGCGCGAATCGAGCCTCGATTTCGGCACCGCCTATGACTGCTCCTCGCCGCTCTCGGCGACGGCCTCCCCGAGGGTAAGCGCAGAGGCCCGCGCCAATCGCGACCGGCTCAAACGCGCGCTCGCCGCCGAAGGTTTCCGCAACTATTCACTCGAATGGTGGCACTTTGATTTCACCGCCGCGGCGGGGCCGCTCCACAGCCATGATTTTCCCGTCCGCTAGCGCGCGCGAATCCGGGTAGTATTGGTAGACATGGACGTAACCGAGGGGCTGCAACAGCATGCGCGCATTCAGGAAGCCGGGACGCGACGCGGAAGTGAAACGCCTGCGCGAGGCAAATGCCGGCAAGAAGCCATGGCGGCGTTGGGGAACCTATGTCAGCGAGCGGCAGTGGGGCACCGTGCGCGAAGACTACAGCGCGAACGGCGATGCCTGGAACTACTTCCCGCATGACCATGCGCGCAGCCGCGCCTATCGCTGGGGCGAGGACGGCATCGGCGGTTTCTGCGACGAGCGGCAAACGCTGTGTCTCGGCATCGCCCTGTGGAACGGCGCCGATCCGATCCTGAAGGAACGCCTGTTCGGATTGACCAATGGCCAGGGCAATCACGGCGAGGACGTCAAGGAGATCTACTATTATCTCGACGCGACGCCGACCTATTCCTATGCGCGCATGCTCTACAAATACCCGCAGGCGGCGTTTCCGTACCAGCGGCTGATCGACGAGAATGCCCGGCGCGGCAAGCTGAAAACGGAATTCGAGCTGATCGACACCGGGATTTTCAACGACGACGCATATTTCGACATCGATATCCAGTACGCCAAGGCCGATGTCGACGACATCCTGCTGCAGATCACGGCGACCAATCGCGGACGGAAGGCGGTGCGGCTCACCGTGCTGCCGCAGGTCTGGTTCCGCAACACCTGGACCTGGTTCGTGGGCGCGAAGAAGCCGTCCTTGACGGCGGCGGGCGACGCGGCGGTCGCGGTCGCGCACGCCTCGCTCGGCGACTTCACCATGCATTTGGAGAAGCCGCAAAAGCTGCTGTTCTGCGATAACGAAACCAACACGGCGCGGCTGTATCACTCCGGCGGGGGCGGCTTCTTCAAGGACGCCTTTCACAATTATGTCGTGCATGGCGACAACGGCGCGGTGAACCCCGCCGCGACGGGCACCAAGGCGGCCGGCCTCTACGCGCCGACGATTCCGGCGGGCGGCAAGGTCGTCATCCGGGTCCGGCTCTCTCCGGGCGGCGTCAATCCCAACGCTCTTGCCGACTTCGATCAGATTCTGCAGTCGCGCGTCGCGGAGGCCGATTCCTACTACGACGATCTGCAGAAGAACATCTCGGACATCGATGCGCGCCGGGTGCAGCGGCAGGCCTTGGGCGGCATGTTGTGGTCCAAGCAGTTCTACGCCTACGACGTCGCGGAATGGCTCAAGGGCGATGCGACCGAGCCGACGCCGCCGCACGCGCGCCTTTCGGGCCGCAATGCGGACTGGACCCATTTCGACACCGCGACCAACGTCGCGATGCCGGACAAATGGGAGTACCCCTGGTTCGCCGCCTGGGACTGGGGCTTCCACGTCGCGACGCTCGCGCTGGTCGATCCGAATTTCGCCAAGGACCAGCTCGTTCTCTTGTGCCGGCCCTGGTACATGCATCCATGCGGGCAGCTTCCCGCCTATGAGTGGAGCTTCGGCGACGTCAATCCGCCGGTGCATGCCTGGGCGGCGCTGCGCGTCTACGAGACCGACCGGCGGCTGACCGGCAAGAAGGATCGCGGTTTCCTCGAACGCGTCTTTCTCAAGCTGCTGCTCAATTTCACCTGGTGGGTCAACCGCAAGGACGTTTACGGCCGCAACGTCTTTCAGGGCGGCTTTCTCGGCATGGACAATATTGGGGCCTTCGATCGCTCGAAGCCCCTGCCGATCAAGGCCGTGCTCACCCAGTCGGACGGAACGTCATGGATGGCGATGTTCTGTCTCAACATGATGCGCATCGCGCTCGAGCTCGCGCGCGAGGACGCCGCTTATGAGGACATCGCTTCGAAATTCTTCGAGCATTTCCTTCTGATCGGCGGCGCCATGACCAATCTCGGCGGCAAGGGAATCGGCTTGTGGGACGACGAGGACAAATTCTACTACGACTGGCTGATTCCTCCTTCGGGCGAAAAGATCCCGCTGCGGCTGCGCTCGATGGTCGGGCTGATCCCGCTGTTTGCGGTCGAGGTGCTCGACGAAGAGCTGCTCGCCGCCGCGCCCAATTTCGTCCAGCGCATGGAATGGTATCTCGCCCATCGCCCGGAGCTCGCCAAACTGGTGTCGCGGCCGCAGGCGGCCGGAACCGACAAGCGGCGGCTGTTCTCGATCGCCCGCGCCTTCCGGATGAAACGCGTTCTGGAGCGCATGCTGGACGAAACCGAATTCCTCTCGCCCTACGGCATCCGCGCCCTCTCGCGGGAATATCTGGACCGGCCCTACGAATTCGAGATCGACGGTTTCCACTCCGAAGTGGAGTACAGGTCGGCGGAGTCCGACTCCGACCTGTTCGGCGGCAACTCCAACTGGCGCGGGCCGATCTGGATGCCGGTCAACTTCCTCATCGTCGAAAGCCTGTGCAAGTTCGGCTCGTTCTACGGCGACGACTTCCGGGTCGAGTGCCCGAAAGGATCGGGCCGGATGATGAGCCTGAACGAGGTGGCCAATGAACTGCGCACGCGCCTCACCCGCATCTTCCTGCGCGATGCGCAAGGCCGGCGCCCGGTTTACAATGGCTATGAAAAAATGCAGACCGATCCCCAGTTCAAGGATTACGTCTGGTTCCATGAGTATTTCGACGGCGACAACGGGCGCGGCGTCGGCGCCTCCCACCAGACCGGGTGGACCGGCCTCGTCGCCAACCTGATCGACGAACTGCATCCGCCGAAGTCTTAGCGCCGCCAGTCCCGGACGACGTTCATTCATGTCGCCTGCGGCGGAAAAGGGTGTCGACGATGAAGATACAGACGACCTCCCCCGGAAAGGGGGAGGTCGTCATCGCAAGTCGGCTGTAGCCGACTTGCGCATTCGACAATGCCCGATCTCGGGTAAACCCGAGATCGGATGCGCCGGAAGGGGGTCGGAAGTGGCCCGCGACCCCTCCCCGGCCCAACTTTGATGGCCCAACCCTCCCCTTTCAGGCGAGGGTGAATCGAAGCTAGTACGTCGCGCCCAAACAAGGTCCCGATAGGGTTGCGAACCGAGGAGAGACACGCACATGGCCGTTACGACGAACTTCAATACGGATCTGCCGAACTACAAAAACCTGCCGAAGCTGCTGGTCGGGCAGACCGCGCTCGTGACGGGCGCGAATTCGGGGATCGGCGAGGCCTGCGCGATCGCCATGGCGCGCGCGGGCGCCGACGTCGTGGTCAACTATGTGGTCGGCGAGACCGACAAGGTGATCAAGGCGATCGAGGCGGAAGGCCGCAAAGGCCTCGCCATCAAGGCGGACGTATCGAACGAAGCCGAGGTCGACGCCATGTTCAAGCAGGCGATCGACCATTTCGGCACGCTCGACATCCTGGTCGCCAATGCCGGCCTGCAGCGCGACTCCGCCCTCGTCAACATGACCATGGCGGAGTGGAACACGGTCATCGGCGTCAATCTCACCGGCCAATGGCTGTGTGCGCGCGCGGCCGCAAAAGAATTTCTGCGGCGGGGCGTGCGCAAGGACGTGTCGGTCGCCGCCGGCAAGATCATCTGCATGAGCTCGGTGCACGAGGTGATCCCGTGGGCCGGACACGTGAACTACGCCACCTCCAAGGGCGGCATCCACATGATGATGAAGACGCTGGCGCAGGAGCTCGCGCCCGACCGCATCCGGGTCAACGCGATCGGCCCGGGCGCGATCCGCACGCCGATCAACACCAATGCGTGGGATACGCCGGAGGCCTATGCCGCGCTGATGACGCTCGTTCCCTACAAGCGGATCGGCGAGCCGGAGGACATCGCCAATGTCGCGGTGTTCCTTGCCTCCGACATGGCCGACTACATCAACGGCATCACGATCTTCGTCGATGGCGGCATGACCTGCTATCCGGGTTTCGCCACCGGAGGCTGACCGCAATGCCGGCCCCTGCCCTCGATCCGCTCGAAGCGCTGCGCCGGCATTGGCCGGAATACGCGATCGAGGGCTGGGCGCTCGGCATGTTCATGGTGTCGGCGAGCGTCGCGACCGTTCTCCTGTACGACCCGCGCTCGCCGGCCTTTCATCTCATCGAGAACGAGTTCTGGAAGCGCGCGCTGATGGCGCTGGCGATGGCCGGCACCGCGGTCGCGATCATCTATTCGCGCTGGGGCAAGCGGTCCGGCGCGCACATGAACCCGGCCTTTACCCTGTCCTTCTGGGTCATGGGCAAGATCAACACGGTCGACGCGGTCTACTACGCCGTGTTCCAGTTCGTCGGCGGCGTCGCCGGCTCGCTCTTGAGCTACGTGCTCACGGCGGGCTTGCTCGCCGATCCGCAGGCGAACTGGGCGGCGACCGTGCCCGGACCGGACGGCGTGCCGGCCGCGCTGCTCAGCGAGCTGATCATCGCCTTCATCCTTATGTTCGTCGTCGCGTTAATGCTCGATTCGCGCTTCGACCAATTGACCGGCGTCGCCGCCGGCTGCCTGATCTTCCTGTACGTGCTGTATGAGTCGCCCTATTCGGGGTTCGGAATGAACCCCGCGCGCAGCTTCGCCTCGGCGCTGCCGTCCGGCGCCTGGACGGCGTTCTGGATCTATCTCGTGGCGCCGCCGCTCGGTATGCTAACGGCCGTCTTCGTCCATAACTACCTGCTCGGCATGCCGAACGAATTCACCCAACCGAAGCTCAACCCGAACCACATGACGCGCTGCATCCATTGCGGCTACGAGCCGCCGGCAGCCGGACAAGGACAAGCAGCAGATGCCTGACAACTGGGACGTCATCGTGATCGGCAGCGGCGCCGGCGGCGGCGCTGCGGCCTACAAGCTGGTCAAGGCCGGCAAGCGTGTGCTGATGATCGAGAGAGGGCACCGTCTGCCTCTCGATGCCTCGACGCTGTCGACGGCGATCGTGTTCAAGGAGGGGCGCTTTTCCATCAAGACCGAATGGCAGGACGGGCACGGCAAGCCATTCATCCCGACCGGCGAGCATTACAATCTCGGCGGCAAGACCAAGTGGTACGGCGCGGCGCTGCTGCGCTTCACCGCCCACGAGTTCAACGCCGATCCGGCGTTCCAGTGCCTCGGCTGGCCATTCGGGCTCGCCGAGCTCGAATCCCACTACGACGCAGCCGAGCGCATGCTGCATGTCAACCGGTTCAAGAACGAGCCGGAACTCCAGTCGGTGATCGACAGGATCATCGCGAGCGATCCGAATTGGCGCGCCGAGCCGCTGCCGCTCGGGCTCAAGCCGGAGATCGTCAACGACCCGCAGGAAGCAAAGCATTTCGACGGCTATGCCTCGGTCGCAGGCTACAAGGGCGACTCCGAGGAGTGCTTCATCAAGCCGATCGAGAACGAACCCAATTTCCGCCTCCTCCTCGACAAGGAAGTCGCAGGCTTCCTGCATGCGAGCGATACGCCGGAGGTGATCGAGGGCGTGATCTGCACCGATGGCGGCTATTTCCGCGCCGGCAAGGTCGTCCTCGCCTGCGGCGCGATGACCTCGCCGCGTCTGCTCGAGGATTATTTCGCCGCCGCCGGGCTTGCCGCCAAACTGCCCGGCGCAGCGCTTGTCGGCCGCAACTTCCGCATGCACATCAACAGCGCGCTCATCGTCTTCTCGACGTTCCGCGATCCCGACGTGCTGCGCAAGACGGCGATCTTCTACAACGACAAGCATTCCCATTCGACCGTGCAGTGCCTCGGCTGGATCGACGGCGAACTGCTCGCGACGCAGCTTCCCGCCGCGACGCCCGAGTTCTTCGCCAACATGATCGGCAAGCGCGCGCTCGGCTTCTTCGTCACCACCGAGGATGGGTCGAGCCCCGACAACCGGGTCATCTCGAACCGCGGCAGCCGCCCCATCCTCGATTACGAGTTCGACCGCATCAAACCCTCGCGCGACGAGCACGAGGCCTGCATCCATGATTTTGAACGCGCGCTCCTGCATGCCGATTTTATCGGCACCAGCCGCTGGACGGGGCTCGCGGGCACGGCGCACGCGGTCGGCACTCTCGTCACCGGCAGCGATCCGGCAACGAGCGTGGTCGACCCGCACGGCAAGGTCCACGGCATGGAAGGGCTCTACGTCGCCGACGGGAGCGTGCTGCCGCGCACCAGTCGGGTCAATCCGTCGCTGACCATCTTCGCCTGGGGGCTGCGGCTCGGCGAAAAACTCGCCGGCATGAGCTAAGGACTTGCGACGCGCGAATGCAGCGCGTCCCGCACTTCGGACGCGGTGCGGATGGCGGACCGCCTGCACAAAGCTGTGACGCCGGGCCCGGATCGACCGCTTTGCCACAGCCTTGCCATAAACAATTGAAAAGCGCAGACTGATCAATAAAGCCGGGCGTCGGGGGCGAAATCCGGCGACAAGACCCGCGGAGGAGACGCATGGACGACGCCGTTGAAGCGGCACCGTCGCCGTATTGTATCGGACCGGAACAACGCCCCTCACATCACGAATTGCTGTCGCCATCGGCCCGCACGCGCCAGGGCGACGCCTCGTCGCTTTCCGGCCGATGACCAGCCGATAAGCCGATTTTTGCCGACGCGGATTGAAAATGGCGTCCGACATCATTCTCGAAACGACCGCGCTCACCAAGGCATTTTCGGGGTTCCGGGCCGTCAACAACGTCAACCTGCAGGTGCAGGCGGGAACGATCCACGCGCTGATCGGGCCGAACGGCGCCGGCAAGACCACCTGTTTTAATTTGATCACCAAGTTTCACCAACCGACGGCAGGCTCCATTCGCTTCAAGGACAAGGACATCACGCGACTGCAGCCGGCCGAAGTCGCCCGCCTGGGCTTGGTCCGCTCCTTCCAAATTTCGGCGACCTTTCCGCACATGACCGTCCTGGAGAACGTGCTCGTCCCGCTCCAGCGCCCGCTCGGCACCTCTTTCCATTTCTGGCGCTCGGGACGCTCGCTCGACGTCTTGCACGGTCGCGCGCACGAACTGCTCGAGGATGTGGGGCTTGCCGATCTCGCCGACATCGAAGCGGTCGAGCTTCCCTATGGCCGCAAGCGCGCGCTCGAAATCGCGACCACGCTTGCGCTCGATCCGGAAATGCTGCTGCTCGACGAGCCGATGGCGGGCATGGGCCACGAGGACATCGGCCGCATCTCGGCGCTCATCAAGCGCGTGGCGAAAAGCCGCACGATTCTGATGGTCGAGCACAATCTGTCGGTCGTGGCCGATCTCTCCGACACGATCACCGTATTGGCGCGCGGCGAGGTTCTTGCCGAAGGACCCTATTCAGTCGTTTCCGGCAACCCGCAGGTGATCGAAGCCTATATGGGTACCGGAGCTCCGGCGGCGGGCGCGGCGGAGGCGTCGCATGCTTAAGGTGAATGGAAAGCTCCTGGAGGTCGAAGGCCTCAACGCCTGGTACGGCGAGAGCCATATCCTGCACGGGATGAGTTTCGCCGTGTCCAAGGGCGAGGTGGTGACGCTGCTCGGACGCAACGGCGCCGGCAAGACCACGACGATGCGAGCCGTCATGGGCATCGTGCGGCTGCGCCGCGGTTCCGTCATCTATAACGGTCACGAAACGATCGCACTGTCATCGAATCACATCGCGCGGCTCGGCGTCGCCTACTGTCCGGAAGAACGCGGCATTTTCTCGAGCCTGAGCGTCCGGGAGAACCTGCTGCTGCCGCCGGTGGTGAAGCCGGGCGGGCTTTCGACCGACGACGTGTTCGCGCTGTTTCCCCGTCTCAGGGAGCGCGAGGCAAGCCAGGGAACCAAGCTGTCCGGCGGCGAGCAGCAGATGCTCGCGATCGCCCGCATTCTGCGCACGGGCGCCGAACTGCTCCTGCTCGACGAGCCGACCGAGGGGCTGGCGCCGGTCATCGTGCAGCATATCGGCGAGATCATCCGCACCCTGAAGGAAAAAGGGTTCACGGTGCTTCTGGTCGAGCAGAATTTTCATTTCGCATCGACGGTCGCCGATCGCCACTATGTGGTCGAGCATGGGCGCGTGGTCGACCAGATCGAGAACGAGCAACTCGCCGAGAACAAGGAGAAGCTCGAACGCTATCTGGGGGTTTGATTTTCAGCGAACGCAAGGAGACACGCATGCGTCGTAACAGCATACTTCTGGCGGGGCTTGTGAGCCTCGCCACGACGGTCGGAGCCAACGCCGAGTACACCGACGGCATCATCAAGATCGGCGTCCTCAACGACCAGTCCGGCACCTATTCCGATCTGTCCGGCCAGGGTTCGGTCTGGGCCGCCAGGAAGGCGGTCGAGGACTTCTGCAAAGCGAACAAGTGCCACGACAAGATCGAGATCGTGTTCGCCGATCACCAGAACAAAGCCGATATCGGCGCCGGCGTCGCGCGCAAGTGGTACGACGTCGAACAGGTCGACATGATCGTCGACGTGCCGACCACCTCGGTGGCGAAGGCGGTCAGCCAGCTCACCAAGGAAAAGAACAAGGTGTTCCTCAATTCGGGCGCCGCAGCCTCCGAGCTGACCGGAGCGGAGTGCACGCCCAATCTCATCCACTGGACCTACGACACCTGGGCGCTCGCCAATGGCACCGGCAGCACCCTCGTCAAGCAGGGCGGCAAGACCTGGTTCTTCCTGACCGCCGATTACGCCTTCGGCCATGCGCTCGAGCGCGACACCGCCGCCGTCGTGGAGAAGCTCGGCGGCAAGGTGCTCGGCAAGGTGCGCCATCCCTTCCCGGCCCAGGACTTCTCGTCATTCCTCTTGCAGGCGCAGGGGTCCAAGGCGGACGTCCTCGGGCTCGCCAATGCCGGCGCCGACACCATCAATTCGATCAAGCAGGCGTCGGAGTTCGGCATCGTGCAGGGCGGGCAGAACCTCGCCGGACTGCTCGTCTTCATCACCGACGTGCACTCGCTCGGACTGCAGACCGCCCAGGGCCTGATCTTCACGGAAGCCTGGTACTGGGACACGAGCGACGCCAACCGTGAGTTCGCGAAGGAGTTCGCCGCCGCCAACAAGGGCAACCATCCGACCATGGTGCAGGCCGGCGTCTACTCGGCGGTCATGCATTACCTGAAGGCGGTGCACGCGCTCAAGAGCGACGGCGACGGCGCCCAGGTGGTGGCGAAGATGAAAGAAATGCCCACCGAGGACAAGCTGTTCGGCAAGGGCAGCGTTCGCCAAGACGGCCGCAAGATCCACGACATGCTGCTAGTCGAGGTCAAGAAGCCGTCGGAGAGCAAGGGCCCGTGGGACTATCACAAGGTCCGCGCCGTCATCCCCGCGGCGGAAGCATTCCGGCCGATCAGCGAGGGCGGCTGCCCGCTCGTGAAATCGTGACGTTGAGGTGAGGCGATCGGCTCTGCCGCGGCGAACGCGGGAGGGCCGGGTTCGCGGGAGGCGCGGACAAATGTTCGAGTTGCTGGGCGTGCCGCCCCAGGCGTTGATGGGCCAGCTCTTGCTCGGCCTGATCAACGGGGCGTTCTACGCGCTGTTGTCGCTCGGGCTCGCGGTTATTTTCGGCCTGATGAACGTCATCAACTTCACCCACGGCGCTCAATACATGATGGGCGCCTTCGCCGCCTGGATGCTGCTGCAATATTTCGGCGTCCCCTACTGGGGCGCCCTCGTGCTCGCGCCGCTGATCGTCGGGGCCATCGGCATTGTGATCGAGCGACTCCTGATCTCCCGCCTCTATCACCTCGACCATCTCTACGGGCTCCTGCTGACCTTCGGCCTCGGGCTGATCATCGAGGGGCTGTTCCGGCAGCAGTTCGGCGCCTCCGGACTGCCCTATGTCAATCCGATTCCGGGCGGCCAGAATCTCGGTTTCATGTTCCTGCCGTGGTACCGCGGCTGGGTGGTCGCCTTCTCGCTGATCGTGTGTCTCTCCACCTGGTATGTGATCGAGAAGACCAAACTCGGATCCTATCTGCGCGCGGCCACCGAACGACCCGATCTCGTCCAGGCCTTCGGCATCGACGTCCCGCGCATGATTACGCTCACTTACGGCGGCGGCGTCGCGCTCGCCGCGCTCGCCGGCGTGCTCGCGGCGCCGATCTACACGGTCAACCCGACCATGGGATCGAACCTCATCATTGTCGTGTTCGCCGTGGTCGTGATCGGCGGCATGGGATCGATCATGGGCTCGATCGTCACCGGCTTCGGGCTCGGGCTCATCGAAGGCCTGACCAAGGTGTTCTACCCTGAAGCGTCCAACACCGTCATTTTCGTCATCATGGCCATGGTGTTGATGGTGCGGCCGCAGGGCCTGTTCGGAACGCCGCGATGAGCAAGAAAGCGCCGGCGCGCGAGGGCACGAACAGCGATATCCCCGTGTTCCTCGGGCTGATGGCGCTCGCGCTCGCGGCCCCGCTCGTGATCTACCCCGTGTTCCTGATGAACGTGCTGTGCTTTGCGCTGTTCGCGCTCGCCTTCAATCTGCTGATCGGCTACACGGGGCTGCTCTCCTTCGGCCACGCGATGTTTTTCGGCTTCGCCGCCTATGTGTCGGGGCACCTGACCAAGGTCGGCACGATCAGCCTGCCCTACTGGGCGGGCTCATGGTCTTGGCTCGTCACCCCGCTGCCGCCGCTGACGCCCGAGCTCGCGATCCTCGCCGCGACGGCGGTCGCCGCCCTGATGGGGCTCGTCGCCGGCGCGATCGCCATCCGCCGCCAGGGCATCTACTTCGCAATGGTGACGCTCGCGCTCGCGCAGATGGTGTTCTTCTTCTGCGTGCAGGCGAAGTTCACTGGCGGCGAGGACGGCATTCAGGCAATTCCGCGCCGTCCCGTGTTCGGCTTGATCGATATCCGCGGCGACTTCGTCCTGTATTATTTCGTGCTCGCCATTTTCGCGGTCGGCTTCCTCATCATCCATCGCACCATTCACTCGCCCTTCGGTCAGGTCTTGAAGGCGATCCGCGAAAACGAGCCGCGCGCGGTATCGCTCGGCTATGCGACCGATCGCTTCAAGCTCATCGCCTTCGTCCTGTCGGCGGCGCTCTCGGGCTGCGCGGGCGCCACCAAGGCGATCGTGTATCAGCTCGCCTCGCTGACCGACGTGCAGTGGCAGATGTCGGGCGAGGTGGTGTTGATGACGCTGGTCGGCGGCATGGGGACCGTGTTCGGCCCCATCGTCGGCGCCGCCGTAATTGCGACGATGCAGAACTACCTCGCCGGTTTCGGCGAGTGGGTGCTCGTCATCCAGGGCGTGGTGTTCGTTGCGGCCGTTCTCTTGTTCCGCCGCGGAATCGTCGGGGAACTGCTCGCGTTCATGTCGCGGCGCCGCCGGCGCGGCGCCGAAAGCGCGGACGCCAGCGTCAATGCACCGCCGCGTCCTGGCGCGGCATGATCCCGCCGCGATGGCGGATCACTTGGCCCGCGAGCCGATGCGCAGCGAACGCGGCGTCGAGCGGCTTCTGGCCGCGCAGCCGCTCGGAGAGATAGCCGGCGTTGAACCCGTCGCCCGCCGCCGTCGGATCGACCGGTTCGATCACCTCCGGCACTGGGACATGCTCGCGCCATGCCGATGAAGCGACGAGCGCGCCGTTCGGCCCGTTCTTCACCACGATTTCCCCGATGCCGAACGCCTGCAGCCGATCGACGGTCGCCTCCGGGCTCGCGTCGCCCCACAGCACCGCCTCGTCGTCGAAAGACGGCAGCGCGATGTCGACGCGCTTGAGCGCTTCGAGAAAAACTGCGCGAATGCGGCCGATATCGCCGGTCCAACCGCGCGGGCGAAAATTGCCGTCGAACGCGACCTTCACTCCGTTCTCGCGCGCGAGCTCGATGATCGCGAGGAAGCGCCCCAGTCCCTCGTTCGAGTAGAGGGAGAGCGTTATCCCCGAAAAATAGATCACCCGGGCGGACAGCAGGCCTTCCGCGATGTGCGGCCATTCGGCGAATTCGAACAGCTCGCGCGCGGGCGCCGCGTCGCGCCAGTAGTGGAAGGTTTTCGCACCGCCCGGATCGGTGCTGACGAGACAAAGACCGGGCAGCCGTCCCGGCCGCCGCAAGACGAGGTCGCGCCCGATCCCCTCCGTCGCCGCCAAAGCGAGGATGTGATCCGAATGGGGATCGTCGCCGAGCGCAGTCGCGAGCGCCACGTCGATGCCGGCGCGGGCGAGATAGATCGTCGTGTTGAAGGTGTCGCCGCTGCACGAGAGGGCGAAGCGCCCGTCGGCGCCGCGCGCGAGCTCGATCATCACTTCCCCGACCGCGACGACGCGGCTGCGCGTCTCGCTCATGCGCTGCTCGCTTTCCCAGATCGTTGCAACCATCGGATCATAGAAGACCGGTGACATGCGCTGAAAGCGTGAAATGCGGCGAAGCGCGCCCTCGTTATTCACGTAAGCTTGACGACGGAGGGGCGCAAAGCCGCGAACAGGCGATTGCCCCGGCCCGTTTTCCTTGGCATGCAAACTTTGTCCAGCCGATCGGTATTTGCGTCCGCGCGCCGCGCGAGGCGGGAACAGTCTGTGGTTGCAGTTCCAAGGACGTGTCCTCTCGGCATGAAATCACGACGCACGCTTCGAACAGGCTTGGTCTCGATCGCTGCTGCGACGGTGGCGCTCGGCTTTGCGGCTGCGCCTACGCTCGGGGAGTCCTTTACGGTTGGGCTTGCCCCGACCCAGGACGATATGGTGCCGACCGGTCGGGCGCGGGTGCAGAGCGACGCGCTCACGATGGCCACCGTGAACGACGCGACCGTGAACGACGCGAGCTTCGCGGCGCCTTCCGCAAACCGCATCAGCGCCGTCATCCTCAAGGCGCAGATACTGCTCGATCGGGCAGGCTTCTCGCCGGGGGCGATCGACGGGCGCGGGAACCGCAATTTCCGCAAGGTGCTTGCCGCGTTCCAGCAGCAGCATCGCCTGAGCGCGAGCGGAATGCTCGACCAGGCGACATGGGACGTGCTGGTCGGGACCTCCGCGGAACATGTCCTTGGCGAGTACGCGATCACGGAGGCGGATACGCGCGGGCCGTTCGCGCCGGACATTTCCGAGGAGATTGAGGACTGGGCGCGCCTCAAGCGGCTGTCCTATCGCGAACCGGGCGAATTGCTGGCCGAGAAGTTCCATATGGAATCGCGGCTGCTCGCGGTCCTCAACCCGGAAGCGGCGTTCGATCAGCCCGGCACGCGCATCGTCGTTGCGCGGGTCGGCCGCGCCGAGCCCCGTGCGGCCGTGACCCGGATCGAGGTCGACAAGCCGCAGCGACGGCTGCGCGCCTTTGACAAGGACGGCCGGCTGGTCGGCGTTTATCCCGCTTCGATCGGCAGCGAGGAGAAGCCGACGCCCAACGGCACTTTCGTGGTCAGGCGGGTCGCGCGCAATCCTGAGTGGCGCTACAATCCACGCTTCGCCTTCAAGGAGATCAAGACGACGCGTGCGTTCCGCGTCGCCGCCGGCCCGAACAATCCGCTCGGGACGGTCTGGATCGGCATCAGCAAGCCGAGTTACGGCATCCACGGCACGCCCGTTCCGGAGGAGGTCGGGACGACCGATTCGCATGGCTGCGTTCGGCTGACCAACTGGGATGCGCAGGCGCTTGCGGCGATGGTCCGACGTGGAACCAAGGTCGAGTTCGTGGAGTGACCAACCTTGCGAGGCGATTGACCTTGGACGGCGGACACCGCTAGGGTTGTGCAGATGGGGATGGAGTTCCCCGAAACCGCCTGAAAAATGCTGATGACTCCTGCCGCTGAAGGGCGGCGGGAGCACGTCCCGAACCGCCCGCCGGGCGGTTTTTTCTTGGTTCGGGATGACGTGAATGATGGCCTATGTCTGGATCGCGATCGGCAGCGCGCTCGGCGGCGTCGCCCGCTATTGGTGTTCAGGCGTGGCGGCGCGCACGATCGGCGAGACCTTCCCGTGGGGCACGCTGATCGTCAATGTGGTCGGCTCGTTCATCATCGGCTTTTTCGCGACCCTCACCGGCCCGGACGGCCGCGTATTCGCGAGCTCAGCCGCGCGGCAATTCGTGATGATCGGCTTCTGCGGCGGCTACACGACGTTTTCCTCGTTCAGCATCCAGACGCTCAACCTCGTCCAGGACGGCGAATGGCTGCAGGCCGGCGGCAACATTGTCGGCTCGGTCGTGCTGTGCCTCATTGCCGTGTGGGCCGGCTACGTCGCCGCCGTCGCCATCAACGCCATGAAGTGGATATGAGCCATGACGCTTCCGCGCGACGCCATGCTGCTGCGCATCTTTATCGGCGAGGACGACAAGTTCGAACGCCGGCCGCTCTACGAGACGATCGTGCTGAAAGCGCGCGAGATGCATCTCGCCGGGGCGACGGTGCTGCGCGGCGCGGTCGGGTTCGGTCACTCCAGCCACCTGCACACGACCAAAATACTTCGCCTCTCCCAGGACCTGCCGCTGGTGATCGAAATCGTCGACACGCAGGAGAAGATCGACGCGTTCCTGCCGGTGCTCGACGCCATGATGCCGAGCGGCCTCGTCACGCTGGAGAAGGTGCAGGTGCTGCAATATGGCGAGCAGCGCAACGGCAAGGCGTGACGCCGAGAAGCGGCATGACCCGTCTTCGGCGATAGGCTGGAGCCGGGTCCCGTGGGTCGGGCGGCAGGCAATGACGAAACCGGTTCTCGTCGCTCGGCTCACGCCATCGGCGTAAGGCCGAGCTTCGCGAGGAGTTGCATGTCGCGATCGGGCTCCGGATTGGGCGTGGTCAGAAGCTTCGGCCCGTAGAAGATCGAATTCGCGCCGGCGATGAAGCACAGCGCCTGCATCTCCTCGCTCATCTCCTCGCGCCCGGCGGAAAGGCGCACCACCGAGGCGGGCATGGTGATGCGGGCGACCGCGACCGTGCGCACGAATTCGAACTGGTCGATCGGCGCGACTTCCGCGAGCGGCGTGCCCTCGACCCGCACCAGCAGATTGATCGGCACCGAATCCGGATGCTCGGCGAGATTGGCGAGCGCCTCGACCATGCCGACGCGGTCCTCGCGCGTCTCGCCCATGCCGACAATGCCGCCGCAGCACACATGAATGCCGGCCTCGCGCACACGCGAGAGCGTGTCGAGCCGGTCCTGGTACGTGCGCGTCGTGATGACCTGGCCGTAGAATTCGGGCGAGGTGTCGAGATTGTGGTTGTAGTAGTCGAGCCCCGAGCCTTTCAGGCGCTGCGCCTGCTGACGCGTCAGCATGCCGAGCGTCATGCAGGTCTCGAGGCCGAGCTCGCGCACGCCCTCGACCATCGCGCAGATGTCGTCGAGGTCGCGGTCTTTCGGCTCGCGCCAGGCGGCGCCCATGCAGAACCGGCTCGCACCGGCGGCCTTGGCCGCCTTGGCCTCGGCGAGCACGTCCTCCACTTCCATCAGCTTCTCGGCCTTGATGCCCGCTTCGTGATGCGCGCTCTGCGGGCAGTAGCCGCAATCCTCCGCGCAGCCGCCCGTCTTGACGGAGAGGAGCGTCGAAATCTGCACCTCGCGCGGATCGAAATGCATCCGATGAATGCGTTGCGCGGCAAAGATCAGATCGGGCAACGGCAGGTCGAACAACGCGCGAAGTTCTTCGCGCGTCCAGTCGTGGCGCACGACGCCGGCGAGATCGGGAACGGCGCCGGAGGCGGCGGCAGTGATCGGAGAGGCGGTTCTATCGTCCATAATTGCGGACCATGGCGGGGCCGCCGGGTAAATGCAAGTGGGGGCAAGCGCGGATGGCTCGCCCACAGCAAGGCACCAACCAGTAATATTGTATTCATGGGGGGAAGCTGTTTCACCTGGAAGAACAGTATGTTAGCACTACCCTGCTGTGAATCGGTGTCGCGAATTCACATGCCGGACTTCAGCTTATGGGTGCAGTGTCGTATCCGGCAACTCCTTGATCGCTATCACCTGGCAAGCCCAGCACATCCCGAACCCGTCTCGCAATATCATCGCCTAATAGCGGGTAGTGTTGGCTACCCATGATCAGCGAAAATCCTCCCGCCTTCCATACACGGTTGACGTAACTCTTGGGCATCATTCGAGCGATGAACATCGGACGCACGCGAAAATGCTCGCACATCGCAATCTTGACTTCGAATTCCGTTTGATCGATGTAGCCGAGTTGGTTCTTTATTTCCACACCGTACCAGATGCCATCGCGCTCAATCAGTCGATCCAGGTCGTGATTAGTCTTGGTCCAAACAGACTTTTCGACCGCTCGCACCTTCGTCTGCCTGATCCGAAATCCAATCCGCGCAAACCCCGCGGGTGCCGTCCGGAAGGTGGTGGAAATTGAAGTTGGTGACGTAGTCTCCGGGTGATTCAAACCCAAGAACGGGATTCCTGCGTTAGCGCGCTGGGTCCCATCGGAGACTACGCCATGAATACTGATAGCAAGAATCCGTCATCCCCGCAGTTCGATGTTTCGCCGACGTCCCGGCTTTTCGACGATTGGATCGACCCGATCGAGACCGGCGTGCGTGCGCGCGTCCGGGACTGGATCGAAGCGTTGGTCCATTCGGAACTCGACA
>DASUPI010000117.1:0-20090 GCA_036281135.1 Rhodoplanes sp.
GGACAGCGCGCGTGCGGCCCAGTTGCATGCCGACATCGCCAACCGCCAGGCGGTTCCTTTGCACATGTCGGCGTTCGCCGAGGAGCTGGCGAAGCATTTGCCGAAGGATGTGATCATCTTCGATGAAGCTCTCACGAATTCGGCAGCGCTCACCCGTTACCTTCCGCCCAACATCCCGGGACATTTGTACCAAACTCCGGGCGGCACTCTCGGCGTCGGGTTTCCCGGCGCCATTGGGGTGAAACTGGCGCATCCCGAGCGCACAGTGGTCGGCTTCAGCGGCGATGGCGGCGCCGTGTTCACCATCCCGGCGCTGTGGACCGCAGCGCACTACCGCATCGGCGCCAAGTTCGTCGTCTGCAACAACCGCAGCTACCGCATCCTCAAGGACAATTTGGTCCGCTACTGGCGAGACCTCAAAATCCAGCAGGCCAACTTCCCCGCGTCCTTCGACATCCGTGATCCCGACGTGGACTACGTCTCGCTGGCAAACGGAATGGGCGTGCCGGGGGTGCGTGTGACGCAGCCGGGCGAGATGGCGGGGGCGATCGCGGCGATGCTGGCGCACGACGGACCGTATTTGATCGACCTGATCTTGGAAGACCGCGTCAACCGCTGAACCAAGAGCCGCGCCGGAGCGCCGAAAATGCCCGAACACGCCGTCTACCTTGGTCGAGAATGGAATATCGAACTCGATCAGAGGGTGAAGGTCAGCAATGCGGAGCTCCGCTACGCGGTGCTGGGCGAGGGCGAGCCCGTGGTGTGCATCCACGGCACGAGCATCGCGGATAGTTTGATCACGCCGCTGCGGTTCTATCCGCCGTTATTCGACGACTATCAGCTCATCACCTATTATCGCGCCGGCTACAACGGCAGCACGCTGGACAAGCCCGCGCTGAGCATCGAGGAGGGCGCCGAGCATGTGAAGCAATTGCTCGACCAACTCGGCATCCAGAAAGCGCACATCCTCGCATTCTCCTTCGGCGGCGTGATTGGCTTCCAGTTCCTGCTCTCCTATCCCGAGCGGGCGCATTCTGCGGTTCTGCTGGAACCTTACCTGCCGCGCGAGTCGGCGGCGGCGGTGCAGGCCAATATTGATGCGTTCAACCGCGCCAACGAGCGCTTTCTTGCGGGCGACAAGCTGGGGGCGGCTCAGCTCTATATGGAGCTCGTCTGCGGCCCGAGTTTCCTCGGGGCGGTCGAGATGACCAATCCGCTCGATGTTTGGCGGCGTGTCGAGGAGGCGGTCGACACGACGTTCACCGTCGATTTCCCCGCAATCACCAGCTGGGGTTTCCGGATGTCGCAGGCCGACAGCTTCGTGCGCCAGAAGCCGACGATGCCGGTGCTCGCGGTGATGGGGCTCGACAGCGAAGCGGCCATGCCGGGCTTTCGGGAGACCCAGGAGTTTTTAATGTCCTGGCTGCCGCAGGCGGAGCGGTGCGGCGTCATGAACGCCACCCACGGCATGCAAAGCATGAACCCGGTCGCGGTCGGCGAGGGCGCCCATGCCTTTCTGAAGAAACATCCGATGCGCTGAAGCAAGGCAGGACGCGATGCGGTCCGATCAGCAGGCGTGAGGGGAAAGGTCGATGCCAGACGACTCGGTCGATTATGTCGTGGTCGGCGCCGGCACGGCTGGTTGCGTGCTGGCTGCTCGGCTCGCCGTCGATCCACACATCACCGTCGCCCTTCTGGAGCTCGGCGGGATGGACACCAACCCGGCGATCTATGCCGAGGGTCTCGGCCCGATGTTCAGCCTGTGGGACCCGCGCGGTGCGGAGAACTGGGGCTACGCGACGACCCCGCAGGCGGGACTCGGTGGTCGCACCATCGACGTCGCCCGCGGCAAGGTTCTGGGTGGCTCGAGCGCGGTCAACGCCATGATCTATATTCGCGGCAATCGCCGCGATTTCGATGGCTGGGCCAAACTCGGCAACCGCGGCTGGTCGTACGATGAGGTGCTGCCCTACTTCAAGAAGTCGGAGACCTTTCACGGACCGTTGTCCCCGTACCATGGCGACAATGGACCGCTGTCGGTGATCGATATGCAGACGCCGTCGACGGCCTCGCACGCCTTCGTCGAGGCGGCGGCGCTGCTCGGCGCCGATCAGAAATACAACGACTTCAACGGTGCTTCGCAAGAGGCCGGCGCCGGCTTCTATCAGTCCACCCACAGCATCGACGCCGTTCGCGTGACGGCGGGCTCCGCCTTCGTCCGCCCGATCCTCGCGCAGAAGAACTTCAGACTGCTCATCAACGTGCGGGCAACCAGGATCGTGGTCGAGCAGGGCCGCGCCCGCGGCATAACCTACACGGGGGCGGACGGGGTCGCGACGTTACGCGCCGAGCGCGAGGTTATCCTGTGCGCCGGCGCCTACGAGACTCCAAAACTGATGATGCTGTCCGGGCTCGGCCCCGCCGCGCAGGTTGCCCCATTGGGCATTCCGGTGGTACGCAATCTTCCCGGCGTCGGCGCCGACCTGCAGGACCATCTGCTGCTCGGGGTCGGTTACGAATGTCGCACGCCGCAGGATCCGCCGGAGTTGCTGGCGGAGGCCGGGCTGTTCACCTGGTCGGGTGTCGGGCCGCGCGACGCCTCGCCCGACCTGCAGTACTTCTTCGGTCCCATCCCGTTCGGGTACAGCACCGATAATCCCAGCTTCACCTTCGCCCCTATCCTCGCCCAGCCCAGGAGCCGCGGCACGGTGACGCTGGCGTCGGCCGACCCGACAGTGAACGCGCGCGTCGATCCGCAATATCTCTCTCGCGACGACGACCTCGCCGTGCTAGAAAACGGCATCCGCTACGCGCGCGAGCTGGTGAGGACCGCGGCGTTCAAGGATCTCGTCGGTAACGAGCTAGCGCCGGGCGCGAACGTCACCGGCGGCGTCGACCTGCGCGACTACATCCGGCGCGTTGCCTCGACGGTGTGGCACCCGGTCGGCACCTGCAAGATGGGTCCGGAGAGCGACGCGGCGGCCGTGGTCGACGACCGGCTGCGGGTGCGCGGCGTCGAGGGGCTGCGCATCGCCGACGCCTCGGTCATGCCGAAGCTGGTCAATGGCAATCCCAACGCCGCCATCATGATGATCGCCGAGAGAGCAGCCGATCTGATCCGCGGCGAACAGCCTGCCGCGGCGGTCGTCCCGCCGGCCCCCGAACTCGCGACGACGGAGCGGCCATGATCCATCAGTTCATCTTCGCGCATCCGCGGCCGGGCATGAGCGAGGCCGCGTTCCATGATTACTGGGTGCATAATCACGCGGTGAATTTCGCCAGCAGAATTCCGCAGATTCGCAGGTACATGATCGACACCCGCGTGGCTCGCCAGGGCGAGACTGGCGATCCGCTGTGGAGCGGGGTCGCCGAAATCTGGCTCGCCAACGAGGAGGAGCAGATCGCCTCGCTGCAGTCGTCGGAGTTGATCAATGGCGCGCGCGCCGACGAGCCAAACTGGGCGGCGTTCTGGCGCACCGTCGTGTTGGACACCACGGCGCATCCGCTGGTGCCGGGGCCGCCGGAGGAGCGCGACAGCGGCATGGCCAAGCTGCTGATCCTGACCAAGCGACGCGAGGGCCTGCCGCTCCAGGCGTTCCGCACTTACTGTCTCGGTCCGCACGCCGACAAGGCGCGGATGCTGCCGGGCCTGCGCCGCTACCAGCAGGGCCATGTGCGCGACGGCTTCTATGCGGTCGGCGAGGCGATCCTCGACTGCGTCGAGCAGCTCTGGTTCGACAGCGTCGAGGCCGTGTTCGCGGCCGAACGCTCGGTGCAACACGACATGTTCGCCGCCGATTACCGGCTGTTCGCCGAGGAACGCTACGTCCACCGCATGCTCGTCCGTGAGCACTGGATCATCGGGCCCGAGCCGCGCCCCTATGTGGCGCCCGCCGGCGCCGCGTCATGAGGTCGATGCATGTCGCAGGAGAGCTTCATTCGGTTTCTGATCGCGATGCGCGATAGTCCCGGCATGCGAGCGCGCTACAGTCCGCGCAATCTCGGCCAGATGCTGTTCCACGCCAAGAATGACGGCTTCGACTTCACGGCGCCTGAGCTGTTCGAGGTGATCGGGCGGCTGGAGGCGAACGTGATCCTGACCATGGACCGGGATCCCTTCGACGGCAGCAGCCGGCTGTGGAGCCGGATGTGGGGCCGGCGGTTCCTGGACTATCTGGTCGAGCACGTCGTACGGCGTCACAGCGACGACGATCTGCAGGGCTTCATCAGGGCGTCGGACTGGGGGCAGCGATGAGCGGCGAGAATCTGTTCGCCTTTCTGCGCACCGTTGCAGCGCGCGTGGATCTGCTCGACAGTCTCAAGGTGCAGAGCAAGGACGAGGTCATCGCCGCCGCCGCTGATCTCGGGCTCCCGTTCACGGCTGCCGAGTTCGATGATCTGGTTTGGGCCCTGGAGGCGCGGCTCGCCGAACGGCGCGGCGAGGCGTTCGACGCACAGTTTCCGCTGTGGCAGACGCTGTGGGGCCAGTTCTATCTCGAGTACGTCGTGCGCGACGTGATGACGAGCTTTGATGACAGTGATTTCGCGGCGGTGCTGGCGGAGCGGCCGCGGGCGACGTGACGACCGGGCGGCCGCGCGCCTCCGCGTCGCGGGCCATGTCTGCGGCAACGCCGGAGCAGGCGCAGGGGGACCATCATGGCGGACGGCTACGACTTCATCATCGTCGGTTCGGGAGCCGCCGGCTCGACCATGGCGTATCGGCTCGGCGCGCTGCCCGGCGCCCGAATCCTCGTCCTCGAGGCAGGCAGAGGCAGCGCCGATCTGCCGGAGGCGGTGCAGGTCCCCTGGCGCTGGAACGAGCTGCTGCTCACCGACCTCGACTGGGCTTACAACAGCGCGCCGCAGCCAGCGCTGAGTAACCGGCGCATCTATTCGGCGGCCGGCCGCGGCGCCGGCGGCGGCTCGATCGTCTATCACATGATGCATGTGCGGGCGCGGCCGGCCGATCTCGACAACTGGGCCTATAACGGCTGCAGCGGCTGGTCCTTCCAGGACTGCCTGCCGTACTTCCAGAAGCTGGAGAACCAGCTCGACAACACCAATCCGACGGCCGGGAAGGGCGGACCAATCACGGTCGTCAACGCTAGGGACACCGGTAATCCGGTCTCGCAGGTGTTTCTCGATGCTTGCGTCGAGCTCGGCTATCCGTTGGTCGACGACTTCAACGCGTCGGCGTTCGGCTGCGGCTGGCACCATCTCGACCTCAGGGACGGCCGGCGCGGCGGCGTGCTCACCTCCTATCTGCAGCCGGCATTGGCGCGCGGGAACCTGACGCTGGAGACGGGGGCGCGCGCGACCCGATTGGTGATCGAGAACAACCGCTGCGTCGGCGTCGAGTACGTCCAGAACGGTCGCCAGGCCACGGCGCGATGCAGTCGCGAGGTGGTCGTCTCCTGCGGCGCCATCGAGTCGCCCAAGCTGCTGATGCTGTCCGGCATCGGCAATGCCGACCAGCTCCGCCAGCACGGCATTGCCGTGCGCGTCGATTTGCCCGGCGTCGGCGAGAATTTTCACGACCACCCGCTGGTCATCGGCCCCTTTGGGCGGATGACCGAACCGGGTCCGGACCCGCGGGGCAACATGACCGAGGTCGGCTTGTTCTGGGGCTCGGCGACGCGAATGCCAGTGCCCGATCTTGAGATTTGCCTTGTCCACCGGGCGCCTTTCGGCGACGCTTTCTTCGCCAACGTGGTCAACCGGCTGCAGACCGGCCAGCCGATCCAGCCGGTGGCGCAACTTGTCGATGCGCATGTGATCCTTAGCCTGCCGGGGTTGGTGCGGCCGCTGTCGCGCGGCTGGGTGCGACTGCAGAGCGCCGACCCGACCGTCGCGCCCGATATCAGCACGAATGTCGGGGCAGAGCCGGTCGACATCGACCGCATCGTGACCATGGTGAAGATCGCGCGCGACATCTACCGGACAAGGGCGTTCGCCAAGCTTGGCCTGCAGGAGGTCGGTCCCGGTCCGGCGGTCGCGACCGACGCGCAGCTCCGGGAATGGGTAGTGGAGAATGTCGGCTCCTATTATCACTTCGTCGGGTCTTGCAAGATGGGCATCGATCGCATGGCGGTCGTGGATCCCGAACTCAAGGTATACGGCGTCGACGGCCTGCGGGTCGTGGACGGATCGATCATGCCGGCGATTCCGGCCGCCAACACGCACACCACCATCGTGATGATCGGCGAGCGCGCGGCCGACTTCATCCAGGCGGCGGGTTAGCGGATCAAGGGGCACGCGAGCGGAAGCAAGCCAAAGACAAACCACGACCGCGAGGCGAGGAGGAAACCCACGATGGATACATTCGATCTGGGCAATTTCCGGCTGACGGCCGGCTTGACGATCCCGAGCGCCAAGCTCGCGTACACAACCCACGGCACCCTCAACGCCGCGAAGGACAATGCTATCGTGTTCCCGAATTTCTTGGGCGGCTCGGACCAGGCGCTGGAGTTCTATATCGGGAATGATCTCGCGCTCGATCCGCGCAAGTATTTCATCATCCTGCCCGGGCAACTCGGCAACGGCTTCTCGTCGTCGCCCAGCAACACGCCGCCGCCGTATGACCGTAGCGCCTTCCCGCCGATCTATGTCGCCGACGACGTGATCGCCCAGCATCGGCTGCTAACAGAACATTTCGGCATCACCGAGCTGCAGCTCGTGCTCGGCTGGTCGGTCGGCGCGCTGCAGACCTACGAATGGGCCGTTCGTTTTCCGCAGATGGTGAAGCGCATGGCTTCGATCGCCGGCGCACCGCGGCCGTCCCCCTGGACGCGGCTGTGGCTGAGCACCGTGATCGAGGAGCCGATCACATCCGACCCGGCCTGGAACACCGGCTTCTATGCCGACCGGCTGGACGTGCAGGCCGGCCTGCGCCGCCAGGGACATTGCATGGCGCTGACGCTACCGCCGCTCAGTTATTACCACGGCGACGTGCTGCGCTTGCTCGGTTTCGCCTCGGTCGATGATTTCGTGCGCGGATTCTTCGAGGGCTTCATGATCTCCCAGGACCCCAACAACCTGCTGACGCAGGCCCGCAAGGCGCGCTTCGCCGATCCGAGCCGGGGCGGCGACATGGCGGCGGCGCTCGCCCGTATCACCGCCAAGTCCTTCGTCTACGCCTTCACCGGAGACGTGATGTTCCCGCCGCAGGACTGCAAGCTGGACGCCGAGCAGATTCCGGGCGGCCAGTACCGGGAACTCACGACGACCTCCGGCCACCTGACGACGTTCGGTCTGTTTCCCGAGGACAAGCGGGCGGTCGACGACGCCATTCGCGAGGTCCTAGCGAGCTGAACGGCCGCGACAAATCCGGGGGAGTGATCCATGCCGCTCGTTCCAGTCCACTTCGAATACCTCACCGGGCTGCGACATATCGACGTCCGCAACGCGCACCTGACCGGGAGCTGGGACGGCGAGGGCCGTGCCGCCGAGCAATGGTCGACCACGCCGATGCAGGCCTTCATGGGCGAGGACGGTTGCCCGGCCTTCCGCGCCACCGTGCTGCTCGACGACGGCCAGATCGGCGGCACGTTCCGCTGGAGCGTGATCGTCGATACGCCCACGCAGGCGAGCGTCTCCGGCATCCCTACCGAGGTGAACGACAACGCCGCGACCGACCGCCACCGCGTCTTCACGCTGGCGCGTGCCGACCAGACCGAGCGCTACTACCTCACCCATTGCCGGCGGCTCGGCGCCAACAAGCTGTTCGTGCCGGGCGCGGCCGCGCCCGCGGTGCGCTTCGCCGTGTGGGCGCCCAACGCGAAAAACGTCGAGCTGGTGCGCAGCCGGCTTTCGGGCGAGAACAACGACAAGGGCGGCTACATCTATGACGACGGCCGTGGCGTCACGGCGGCGATTCCGATGCACCGCGATGCCGAGGGCGTGTGGAGCACCGAACTCCCGGACTCGCCCGACCTCGCCGACTTCAAGCCGTGCGACCACACGCTCTACATGTTCCGCGTCACGAAGGACGATGGTTCGACGGCCTACCGCACCGACCTCTACTCGCGCTGCCAGATTGGCAGCGGCCGTGTCGATCCCGCCCGCGATCCGGGCTGGAGCGGCCGACGGCAGGATCTCGACGGCACCAAGAGCTGCTCGGTGGTCGTCGATCCCGAGCTGGTGACGGCGGCGTTCACCTCGCCGAGATTTCCCGAGACCGACTGGTTAACCGAGGAAGATTTCTGGCGCGACGAATTCGATCCGCAGCGCCCAGTCCCGGCCCGGCTCGAGGACCTCGTCATCTACGAGCTGCATGTCGACGGCCTGGGGGCCGGGCGCAGCCCGCGCGGAATGCTGCAGGACGCGATCGACCTGCTGCCTTATCTCAAGGACCTCGGCGTCAACGCGGTCGAATTGATGCCGCTCGCCGAATACGAGGGCTGGGCAAGCTGGGGATACGGCAGCTCGCACTATCTCGCGATCGAATACGCCGGAGGCGGGCGCGACCAGTTCAAGTATTTCATCCGAGCCTGCCATCGCCATGGCATCGCGGTGCTCATGGACGTGGTCTATAACCACTACATCGCCGACGCCGAGCGCGCCCAATGGGGCTACGACTCAAATGCGCCCGAGCGCAACATCTACTATTGGTACGAAGGCCGCGCGTCCGACTATCCTGGCGCCAATCCGCCCGGCAGCGGCGGTTACATCGACAACATGTCCACCGGCTGGGCGCCGCGCTTCTGGGAGGAGACGGTCCGCAAGCTGTTCATCAGCAGCGCCGCCATGCTGGTGGACGAGTTCCATGTCGACGGCTTTCGGGTCGACCAGACCACGTCCCTGCATTCCTACGCCGTGATCCACGCCGATGGCCGGCCCGCCGACAATGCCCGCATCTTCGGCGCCAAGTTCCTGCGCGAATGGACCCGCACCATGCGGCTGGTGCGACCGCACGTCATCCTGGTCGCCGAGGACCATTCCGGCTGGCCGGCCGTGACCCAGCCGAGCGATGCCGGCGGTCTCGGCTTCGATGCTGCCTGGTTCGCCGAATACTATCACCAGCTGATCGGCGACGCGACCAACGATCCCTCCCGCGCGCGGCTGCTCAAGAATGCCGGCTACGGCAATGACGGCGCCCTCAACATGTCGTGGTTCGCCGGCACGCTCGGCGGCTCTGGGGCGGGCCGCGTCGTCTATCACGAGTCGCACGACGAGGCGGGCAACTCCGAGTACGAGGAGAATGGCCAGAAGGTCCGCTCCGCCCGCACCATCATGGTGGCGGTGAACGGGGCGCCGCTGGTCGGCGAGACCCGAAGTTACGCCGAGGCGCGGGTTCATTTCGCCGCCGGCGTCACGCTGCTCGGCGCGGCGCCGCCGATGTTCTTCATGGGCGAGGAGGTGGGCGCCTGGCAGCCCTACCGCTACAATGACTTTGTCAATTTCCGCGAGGATTTTCCGGGCATGCGCCAAGGCGCGGGCACGCACCTGTTCCGCTTCTACCAGGATCTGATCCGGCTGCGGCTCGCCCATCCGGCGCTACGATCGCATGCGATCGACATCCTGCATGTGCACGATGCCAACAGGGTGCTGGCGTTCCGGCGATGGGAGGGCGCCCAGGACATTTTGGTGATGGCCAGCCTGAACAACCGCGACTTCGGGGCCGGCTATCGAATCCAGCATCCGGCGATCGCCGACGGCCGCTGGCAGGAGATCTTCAACAGCGACGCTGGCGGCTATGGCGGCTCCGGGCTGACTAATGCCCCAACGATCGAGGCCGCGCACGGCAGCTTCACCGCCCTGCTGCCAGCCAACAGCGTGGTAGTCTTCGAGCACAACTGATATATGGAAATAGGTCAATGGAGACCTGTCAGGAAAGCGCATAAGGCGCAAACGGGGCATTGTGGCGGTCTGTAGTTTAGGATATTGGTGCAGAGTTTCGGCTTTTCTACCAATTTCGAGTTTACGCCAGGTGGACGTGAAGCCATTCAATGTCCGCGCGCAGGGTAGGCATGAATTCCGGCACGCCAGTCGCTGTGCTAAGTTATTTGCCGTGAGCTCGTCGAATGATCTCTCGCCTCGCGATGATCGTCGAGGAGTTCGTGCGCGCTTTCGCGCTGCGGTCCGCCCGCCTCGGACGTCTCGTCGGACAGCGGCAGAGGCTTATCCAGATTGCCGCCGCCGCCGCGGCGGTGACGCTCGGCCTTTGGGGTTGGGCGATCAATAATCCGCCGGCGAACCTCGGCGGCTGGCTCGATAACATATTCCGTACGGCGCAACTTGTAACGCTGCAGTTCCCGACCGATCTCGGCGCCAGCATCCCCTGGCAGCTGCAGATCGCCCGGCTGCTGATGCCTCTCGTCGCGGTCTTCGCGACGATCAACGTGCTCGTCGGCGCGATTACACGTCCGATGCGCCTTGCGCTCATGCCGTATGCCAAAGGGCACGTGGTGGTCTGCGGCGCGGCGCAGCTCAATGAGGCGGCGCTGAATACCCTGGTCGACAGGGGGCGGCGCATCGTCACTGTCGCACCGGCTTTCGATCCAGCGCGTTGCGAGGCCCTAGACGTGCTCGGCATCACCTTCATCGAGGCCGATCCATTTCAATCCGTGACGTTCCGCGCGCTGAACATCGCAGAGGCTTCGGCGTTGTTCCTAACGCATGAGGACGACCTCGCCAATCTCGATCTCGCCATGCTCGCGCTTGCCGCCGTGGAGAAACGGCCCGACAATCTACCGCCCCTCGTGCTTGGCATCATGATCGAGCGCGAAGACCTCGCGCGCGAACTTGACGCCGCGCTCGATGGCCTCGCCCGCAAGCACAACATCCGATATCACCGCCTATGTCCGGACCGCGAGGGGCTTCGCATAGAATTGCGGCGGGTTGCGCCGGTTTTCCTCAAGGCCGATCCTAGCGCGCCGAGCAGACTGCTCGTGGTGGGACTCGATGGCAACTGGCAGCAGATCATTATGCAGTTGGTCGTGTCGAGCCAGGATCACCCTGCAACGTTGCCCCTCATTTCCCTCGTCCTCGACGAGGCGGAGGCGACTGCCTTCGCGATCTGGCGTTCAACGAAGCCTGATCTCGACCTTGTCGCACGCTTCGAGGTTCTGCCGCGGGGAGCGGGCCTCCTCCTGACGGGAGAGACGCCGTCCGACGGTCGCGTTATGTATGACGCGCCTCAACTTGTCGTGGTGCTGCGCGCCGACGCGGATGCGGTCGCAACGGCCCTGGCTTTGCGCCGGCCAGGAAACCCGTTCGGCCTCGGCGCCCAGCCGATCCTCGTGCACCGGTCGAAGGAGGACCGCCTGCTCGCCCGGCTCGGCGAAACGGAGGTCAGGAATCGCAGCTTCCGGGGCCTCGTCGCCTTCGGCGGGCTTGTCCGGCCCGAAGCGATCGAGCGCGTGCTTGACCGGCGCGGCGACGAAACTGCCATCGCGCTGCATGAGAATTATCTTGACGCTGCGAATACGCTAGACGCCGGTTCGACGGCCGCGCTCGCGGCCTGGGGCGATCTGCCCGAAAACCTGCGCGACGCCAATCGTGCCGCAGCCGAACATGCGCCGATCCTGTTCGCGTCGGCGGGCCTTCGGCTCGTCCCCACGGGTGAGGGCGCGGCCCATATAGTTACAGCGGCGGAGCTCGAGACGCTCGCTCGCGTCGAGCACCGCCGCTGGATGGCTGATCGCATCGACCGCGGCTGGCGCAGCGGCTCTGCACGCGATGACGAGCGGCTCATCCATCCAAAAATCACGCCGTTTGAACGTCTCAGCGCCCGTGATCGGGAGAAGGACAGGAACACGGTGCGGGTTCTTCACGCTGCGATCGAACACGCGGGATTTCGGCTCGCTTCGGCCGCGCGAGCGATGGCCTGATTCCTGGTTGCGCAAGCTGAAAAACGTTAGTCTCGGTCACGGCGTATCACTCCTTCGGTGGAGAAGGGGAGGCTCGAACACCCCCACGATACGCCGCCTTACCCCTTCATGCCGTCACCAACTTCCGCGCATAGCTCCACAGTAAGCGAATGTCGGTCTCGGTGCATGCGTGTCCGCGTATGACGAGTCGCTAATTGCGACAGCCGGTATTACGGCAGCAGCGGTTCGGGACTGTTCGAGTTCGACACAAGCTCGAAGATCGAGATCAGGCTGTTGACCACGAGCTTGTCGCGGGCGTGAAGGGTCAGCGCATAGTCCTCGAGCGGACGTTCAGCTTGCCGGTTGATGTCGGCGATGAACGGGGCCAGCGTCTCGACGGTTGCTTCCGTCATGATGTCGAGGACGCGGAGCCAGAAGTCGACCTTCCCGGACCCGTCGAGCGCAAGTTTGCACCCGAGCGTGCCGAGCGCGTAGACGAGCGCGAAGATTTCGTTGCAGCGCGCCTCGGCGAGATCCTGCGCATTGGCCGGATCGAGCGGCATGAACGGTTGAAAGCGCACGATCGTCACCGCATGCAGCGCGGCGATCCTGATCAGCTCGTTGGCATGCCCCTCCGGGATCCGCCAGTCCTTGTAAGCCTTGTTCAGCAGGAAATAGCCCTGGGTGAGCAATCGAATACGCGGCTCGCGGAGCACGATCCGGTCGGCGGGAAGAACCCCGCTGTCGAGCAGTTCGTGCGCCACTTCCCGCAACAGATTGGCTCGTTCCGTTACGGCCTTCTCCGAGGCGTAGAACGGACTCAACCCTGCCCCCGTCCGCGCGGTCGAGAGGCGACGCTCGGAACAGCCTGCACGAGCGCCTTGATGCCTGCGAAGAGTTCGTCCTTTACGGTGTTGTAGCTCTCGCGCAGCTCGATCGCGGCGATCCGGGGATTGCTGCTGTTCTCCTTGCGCCGGTCGAGCGTATCCAGGCCCGGCCCCGTGATCGGGACATAGCTGATCGGCAGGTCTGGCTCTCTGGAGATCGGCATGTCGCGCGCTCCGCTGCTCGGCGCGCGCGACGCTCGGCAATTCACGCTGCCTTGTCAAGCCGGCGAAGGTGCCCTCGGAGATGCTAGGCCGACCGTCAGGCCGACGCCTGCGTTTGCACCGGAATGCCCTTGTCCTTAAAGAACTGCGGCAGCTCGTTCGCCTGAAACATCTCGCGCACGATGTCGCAACCGCCGACGAACTCGCCCTTCACATAGAGCTGCGGAATGGTCGGCCAGTTGGAGAACTCCTTGATGCCCTGCCGCAGGTCGTCCGACTCCAGGACGTTGAGCCCCTTATAGGACACCCCAAGATAATCGAGGATTTGCACGATCTGCCCGGAGAAGCCGCACATCGGGAACTGCGGCGTTCCCTTCATGAACAGCACCACGTCGTTGGACTTCAGTTCGTTCGCGATGAATTGCTCGATGCCCATGGTTTGTCCTCATGACGCGGGCCAAGCCCCGCGCCCTCAGTGATTGAGCCTAGCGCTCCGGCGTGCCGGTCTGCAAGGCGAGCGCGTGCAGCACCCCGCCCATCTCGGCCTTGAGCGCCGCATAGACGAGTTGGTGCTGCTGCACCCGCGTCTTGCCGCGGAACGATTCGGCGACGACCGTGGCGGCATAGTGATCGCCATCGCCGGCAAGATCGCGGATGGTGATCTCCGCGTCCGGGATGTGACGCCTGATCAGCCGTTCGATATCGTCCGCGCTCATCGGCATGACCGCCTCCGCATTACCCCCGTCTTCATGCCGCTGCCCCTGACATATAAGTCGGAAACCATTGTTCGAAACGCTCCGTCAAGCCCTTTATCAGAAGCGGCCGCTCGCCGGGAAGAATGAGCGCCTCGCCCCCGGTGACCCCGATGCGCGACGCCGGCACCCCCGACGCCTGCGCGCGATGGAGCACTCCGTCGGCGGCGCTCGCCGACGCCGCGACCACATAGCGACCCTGATCCTCGCCGAACCAATAGGCATGCGCCGGCACGCCGCCGGGCGGCGGTTCGAGCACCGCGCCGATCCGCCCGGAGGCGATCGCCATCTCGGCAAGGGCGACGATGAGACCGCCGTCCGACACATCGTGCACCGTCCTCGTCGTTTTTTCCCGGATCAGGCCGCGCACGAAGTCGCCGTTCCGCTTCTCGGCGTCGAGGTCGACCGGCGGCGGCGCGCCCTCCTCCCGCCCGCACACGTCACGCAGAAAGAGCGACTGGCCGAGCCAGCCTTGCGTCGCGCCGATCAGCAGAATGGCCTCGCCCTCGGCCTTGAAGGCAAGCGTCGCGCTGCCCGTGAAGTCCTCGAGGAGCCCTACCCCGCCGATGGTCGGGGTCGGCAGGATGGCGCGGCCGAACGTCTCGTTGTAGAGCGACACATTGCCGGACACGACGGGAAAATCGAGCGTCCGGCAGGCTTCCGCGATGCCGCGGATACAGCCGACCAGCTGGCCCATGATGTCCGGCTTTTCCGGATTGCCGAAATTGAGATTGTCGGTGAGCGCGAGCGGTTGCGCGCCCACGGCGGTGAGATTGCGCCAGGCCTCGGCCACCGCCTGCTTGCCGCCTTCGAACGGGTCGGCCTCGCAGTAGCGCGGCGTCACGTCGGTGGTGAGCGCGAGCGCCTTCGGCCCGTCGAGGATACGCACGACCGCGGCGTCGCCGCCCGGCCGCTGCACGGTGTTGCCGAGAATGATGTGGTCGTACTGCTCCCAGACCCAGCGCTTGGAGCAGAGGTCGGGCGAGCCGATGAGCTTCTCCAACACGTCGGCGGCCGATACCGGGGCGACCGCGGCGGGGTCGATGACGGGCTGCTTCGGCGCTTCGACATGGGGCCGGTGATAGACCGGGGCCTCGTCGCCCAATTCCTTGATCGGGAGATCGGCCATGACCTCGCCGTCGTGCCGCACGCGGAAGCGTTTCCG
Source organism: Rhodoplanes sp. (assembly GCA_036281135.1). Lineage (GTDB taxonomy): Bacteria > Pseudomonadota > Alphaproteobacteria > Rhizobiales > Xanthobacteraceae > Rhodoplanes. Next base: position 14,777 of record DASUPI010000117.1, read on the forward strand.
GGGCGTCGTTTCCCCCACCACGGCGAAGTCCAGTCCCCATTTGTGGAAGATCGCCTCGGCTTCCGCCTCCTTGTCCGGCTTGAGCACCATGAGCATGCGCTCCTGGCTCTCTGACAGCATCATTTCGTAGGCGGTCATGCCCGTCTCGCGGCACGGCACCTTGTCGAGATCGAGCGTGATGCCGAGACCGCCCTTGGCGCCCATCTCGACGGCCGAGCAGGTGAGCCCCGCCGCGCCCATGTCCTGGATGGCGACCACGCAGCCCTTGCCCATGATCTCGAGGCAGGCTTCGAGCAGCAGCTTCTCCGCGAAGGGATCGCCGACCTGGACGGTCGGCCGCTTTTCCTCGGCGTCCGCGGCGAACTCGGCCGAGGCCATGGTCGCCCCGTGGATGCCGTCGCGTCCGGTCTTCGAGCCGAGATAGACGATCGGCATGCCGACGCCCGAGGCCGCCGCGTAGAAGATCTTGCCCTTTTCCGCGAGGCCGACCGCCATCGCATTGACGAGGATGTTTCCGTCGTACCGGTTGTGGAAGCGCACCGAGCCGCCCACGGTCGGCACGCCGAACGAATTGCCGTAGCCGCCGATTCCCGCCACCACGCCGGCGACCAGCCGGCGCGTCTTTGCGTGCGCGGGATCGCCAAAGGAGAGCGAATTTAGGCAGGCGATCGGCCGCGCGCCCATGGTGAAGACGTCGCGCAGGATGCCGCCCACCCCGGTCGCCGCGCCCTGGTAGGGCTCAATATAGCTCGGGTGGTTGTGGCTCTCCATCTTGAACACGACCGCAAGCCCGTCGCCGATGTCGATGACGCCGGCGTTCTCGCCCGGGCCCTGGATCACGCAGCGGTCCGTGACCGGAAGCGTCTTCAGATGGACCTTGGAGGACTTGTACGAGCAGTGCTCGTTCCACATCGCCGAGAAGATGCCGAGCTCGGTCAGCGACGGCTCGCGCCCGATCAGGTCGAGCACGCGTTGGTACTCGTCGGGCTTGAGGCCGTGTTCGGCGACCAGTTCGGGGGTGATTTTGGGTTCGTTGCGGCTCACGGATCAGTTCTTATTCCAAGACTCGATGATTCCACCCCACCCCGTCGTCATTGCCGGGCTTGACCCGGCAATCCATCTTTCTGGAATGGAAGTGCTTTCCAAAGATGGATACGCGGGTCAAGCCCGTGCATGCACTGAGACTGACAATCCGGGAAAGTCGGTGCTGGCGCAAGCTTTCGCTTCTTTGCTCATTGGTTTGGTGCGAGCCACCCATTCGATGATGGTTCCGAGTTCGCCGTGGAGTGTGGCGTGAAGCTCGCCGCGTTTGCCGCCGGACGTGAGCACGATGCGTTCGATGAGCCCGCGCAAGGCGGCCGTCGCCTCGTGGCGATCCTCCCGGATGGTAGGGCGTCGGCATGGCGCGCGACCTTGCGGCGATAGATGTCCGCCATGTTCGGATGGAGGTGTGCTCCTCCCCTGAGCTTCACCACCCGCGCCTTGACCACCACGCGGCGGCTGCGGAAGCGGACGCCCCGCTCGCCGTCCATTGGTTCTCGCGCCGAGCGTGGCAGCGACCTTAGCGCCCCGGCCACGGGCATTGAACAGGCCGCTCCGGCGAGTCCTCCCGCCGCGCTAAGGCGCTGCGGCCGGGGCTCCCGTTGCGCCTGGCGCGGCCGGTCCCTCCGGCGGAGACGGCCCATGCGGCTTGTCGGGCCCCTTTTTCCCGGTGACGTAACGGCCGAAGACCGCGTCCAGCAGCCCGCCGAAATCGTCCATCACGAGAAAGAAGGCGGGCACGAAAACCAGCGTGAGCAGCGTCGACACGACGAGGCCGCCGATCACCGCAATCGCCATCGGGGAGCGGAACTCGCCGCCCGCGCCGACGGCGAACGCAGCCGGCAACATGCCGGCGGCCATCGCCAGCGTCGTCATGACGATGGGACGCGAGCGCTTGACGCCGGCGTCGATGATCGCCGTCGTGCGGTCCACGCCCTTCGCCATCGCTTCGATCGCGAAGTCGACGAGCATGATCGCGTTCTTGGTGACGATGCCCAAGAGCATCAGCAGCCCGATTGTCACCGGCAGGTTGAGCGAGTTGCCGGTGATGAGCAACGCGACCACCGCGCCGCCGATCGAGAGCGGCAGCGAAAACAGGATGGTCACCGGCTGCAGGAAGCTGTGGAACAGGAGCACCAGCACCGCATAGACCATCATCATTCCTTTCGACATGACGGGGGCGAATCCGTCCATCAGCTCCTTCTTCGCTTCCGAATCGCCGGACTGCAGCACCTGCACGCCCTTGGGCAGATGTTGCATCACCGGCAGCGCCTCGATCTCCTCGTCAGCCTTGCTCTGCGGGGTGTCGCCGACCAGATCGGCCTCGATCCTGACCTGGCGCTGGCGATCGTGCCGCGAAATCGTCGCGGGCCCCTGGCCGAGCTGGATGTCGGCGATGGCGAGCAGCGGCACTGTGGTGCCGCGCAGCGTCGGCACGCGCAACTGCTCCAGCACCTGCTGGTCGGTGCGGCCGGACTCTCCGATCATGACGCGGATCGGGACCAGTCGGTCGCCGACGTCGAACTTGGCGAGCCGCGGGCCGACATCGCCGATGGTCGCCACGCGAACGGTCGCGGCGAGCGTTTCGGTGGTGACGTTCAGCCTCGTCGCGAGCGCCTTGCGCGGGATGATGCGCAGTTCGGGACGGTCGAGCGCGGCGGTGGAGACGACATTGGCGACGGACGGCAGCCGCCGCATCTGGTTCGCGAGCTCGGCTGCGACATTCGCCACCGTCCCGCCGTCCTGGCCGGTGACGATGCGCGAAATCGTGCGCTGGCCGTTCTCGTCGAGGAACCAGTAGCGGATGTCGGGGATGTCGGCGAGGTCGCGGCCGATCGCCTGTTCGAGCTGCGCCTGGGTGACCGAGCGATCCTTCTTCGGCACGTAGTTGATGATCAGCGCGGAGGTGTGGACCTCGGTGACCTCGGGCGGGATGCGTCCGCCGTCGACGAAGACGCTGCGGATTTCCGGTCGCCGCTTCAACAGCGTGACGATCCTTTCCGTCACGGTCTCGGTGTCGGCAAGCTGCGTTCCCGGCGGCAGTTCGATCGCGAGCAGCGAACGCGCGGTGTCCAACTGGGGCATGAATCCCTGGGGTAGCAGATTGATGCCCAGAATCGATAGCGCGAACAGCACCAATCCGACGAGAACGGTGACGTAGCGCGTGCTCACCGACGACTTGAGGATGCGCGTGTAGAGCCGCATCACCGGCCCGGGCGGTTTTTCCCGGTGCGGCTTCGGCCGCAGGAAATAGGCGGCGAGCATGGGCGTGATAAGCCGCGCGACAAGCAGCGAAAACAGCACCTGCACCGACACCGTGATGCCGAATTGCTTGAAGAACTGGCCCGCAATGCCCGGCATGAAACTGGCCGGCATGAACATGGCGACGATCGTCAGGCTGATCGCGACCACCGCAAGCCCGATCTCGTCGGCCGCCTCCATCGCCGCTTCGTAAGGCGACTTGCCCATCTGGATATGGCGTTCGATGTTCTCGATCTCGACGATCGCATCGTCGACCAGAATGCCGGTGCTCAGCGTGATCGCGAGCAGCGTTATCACATTGAGCGAGAAGCCGAGCAGGTCCATCGCCCAGAAGGCGGGGAAGACCGAGAGCGGCAGCGCCACCGCGGCGATGACGGTCGCGCGGACGTCGCGCAGGAACAGGAACACCACGATGATCGTGAGCGCCGCGCCTTCGAGCAGCGTCTGAATCGCGTTCTCGTAGTTGTCGCGCGTGAAGTCGACCGAACTGTCGATCGGTCTGATCTCGACATCCGCGTGGTCCTGTTTGATTTGCGCAAGCCGTTCGGCTACCGCGTTGGCGACCCTTACGTCGCTTGCGCCCTTGGCCCGATAGACGGCGAAGCCGACGACCGGGTCGCCGTCCAGCCGGGCGAAATAGCGCGGATCGGCCACGGTGTCGGTGACGACGCCGAGATCATCGAGCCGAACCTCGCCTCCGGCGAGCAGGCTGAACGTCGTTCCGGCGAGCGCGTCGAGCGTCGTCGCCCCGGCGATCGTGCGGATCGATTGATTGCGCCCGCCGATTTCGGCGCGCCCCCCGGCGAGGTCGACATTGCTCTTGAGCAGCCTTTCGCTGATGTCGGCCGCCGTCAGGCCGACCGCCTGCAGTCGGTCGGGATCGAGCGAGACCAGGATTTCGCGGTCGACGCCGCCAATGCGTTCGACCTGGGCGACGCCTTTCAGTCCCTGCAGCGCCCGTTTCACCACGTCGTCGACGAACCAGGACAGCTGTTCGGGCGTCTTGCCGGGGGCGATCGCGGCATAGGTGATGATCGGAAGCGGGATGACTTCCTGGCGCTGCACCAACGGCTCGTTGATCCCGCTCGGCAGGCTGGAACGCACGCGGGTGATCGCGTCCTTCACATCGTTGAGCGCGCGGTCCGGATTGGCGTCGAGATTGAAGGTGATCGTGGTTATCGACGCGCCGTCCGTGACGTTGGAGTTGATGTGCTGAATCCCGACGATCGCCGCAACCGCGTCCTCGACGGTCTTGGTGACCTGGGCTTCCAGTTCGGCCGGAGAGGCGCCGAACTGCGTGACGATCACCGAGACGATCGGCACGTCGACGCTCGGATAGCGGGTGATCGGCAGCTTGTTGAAGCTGATCCAGCCGAGCAGCAGGGTGACGATCGAGAAAACGATGGCCGGGAGGGGCCGCCGGATGGAATAGGCAGAGATGTTCACGGCGCTACCCTCCTAATTACTCCGCATTACTCCGCGCTTTCGTCGAGCACGCGAATGTTCCGACGCGCAGCGAGGGATCGCTTTCGATCTCGATGCGGACATGGCCCAGTTGACTGACCGGATTGATCTCCGACGGCACCTGTCGCACCCGGCCCGGCAGGTCGCGTCCATCCTCGAGCTCGACGCGCGCCGGCAAGCCGCTCTTGAGCTTGGGGACATAGATGCTCGGCACCTGCGCCATCAGTTCGATCTGCCCGTCGACCGCAATCCGAAACAGCGGATCGGGCGAGCGCGCCGAGGCGAGCGCGCCGAGCGCGGCCGCGCTCTTGATCACCGTCCCGTTGACCGGCGACGGCACGGCGACGCTGGTTCCGTCGGGCCGCGTCAAGCGCGCGAGCTCTTGGCCGGAGGCCACGCTGTCCCCCTCCCCCGCCATGATCTTGGTCACGCGGAATCCCTCCACTTCGGGAAGGACCATGGCCTCAGTGCGCGGCATCAGTATGCCGTTGACGCGAACCGCGCGGCTGAAGCAGGCGGGGTGCGCCTTGGTGACGATCGCCATCAC
>DASUPI010000118.1:0-3994 GCA_036281135.1 Rhodoplanes sp.
AACAATGCCGTGAGCGAATACAATGCGGGCATCCAGCAGTTCCCGGCGGCGCTGTTCGCCGGCCCGCTCGGCTTCCGAGAGCATCAGTTCTTCGACATCGGCGACGAGCGCAAGTCGCTCGAACAAGCGCCGCAGGTGAAGTTTTGACCGTCGGGCGTTAGCGCCGTGTTTCCGCCGGCTGCCCTTGTTTGTCCGATCGTGTCCCCGGGCGCAGCACGAAGCGAAGCGCAGTGGTGCGTTGCAGAACCGGGACCCCCGTCGCGCAGGGCGCGGTCGAATGGGTGCCACATCTGCGTCGCACCGCTTCGCGCTCTGCGCTTGCGTTGCGCCGCGTGCGGGAGAAGCGCCCATCATAGTCGGTCGGTAAAGGCGTCGCCATGGCCGCTTACGGGCTCTACACGCATATCCAATCCAACAAGCGCCGCTCGATCGCGCTGCTGGCGAGCCTGTTCCTGCTCGTCTATCTGCTCGTCTATGCCGGCGCGCTCGCGGGCGAAGCGCTCTGCTACGACGCCTCGCTGCAATGGCTGCTGCAGCGGGTCTGGCGTGATTTTCTCAGCGCGGCGCCGTGGGCGACGGTCGGCACGGCCGTGTGGATCGTCGTCGCCTATTATTTTCACCAGAGCATCATCGACGCCGTCACCGGCGGGCGCGAGGTGACCCGCAAGGAGGAGCCGCGCCTCTACAATCTGCTGGAAAACCTGTGCATCTCGCGCGGCATTCCGATGCCCAAGCTGAAGGTGATGCAAAGCGACGCGCTCAACGCCTTCGCCACCGGGATGAACGAGAAGCAATACGCGATCACCGTGACGACCGGGCTGCTCGCCCGGCTCGACGACGCGGAGGTCGAAGCCGTGCTCGGCCACGAGCTGACCCATGTCCGCAACGGCGACGTCCGCATGATGGTGATCGCGGTGATCATCGCCGGCGTGATCGCCTTTTTCGCCGAGCTCTTGTTCCGGATGTGGTTCAACAGCGGGTTCGGCTGGCGCAACCGGCGCTCGGATGACGGCGACAGCGGCGGTCGCGGCAAGGGCGGCGCTGGCGCCGCGCTCGTCATCGCAGCCGTGCTGATCGCCCTCGCCTGGGCCCTGTCCGCGCTGATCCGCTTCGCGCTCTCGCGCTCGCGCGAATTCCTCGCCGACGCCGGATCGGTCGATCTGACCAAGAACCCGGACGCGATGATCTCGGCCCTGCGCAAGATCGAGGGCCACGGCGAACTGGAAAGCGCGACCTCCGCCGTCATGGAAATGTGCGTCGACAATCCGCGCTCGGGTTTCGCCGATCTGTTCGCCACCCATCCCTCGATCGGCAGCCGCGTCGAGGCGCTCGTCAAATTCGCCCGCGGCCACGACCCCGGTCCGATCGCGCTGCCTGCGCCGGGGGCGGACGAAAACGCCGCGCCCGAACCTGCACAATCCCCGGAAGGCTCGGCCGAACCCGCCCCGCCCGCGGCTGGACCCTGGTCGAGCGGATCCGACGCTCCGCCGAACGCCCAGGTCCCGCCTCTGCCCGGCCCCTGGGGCCCGCATCGGTAGCGCGCGCGTTTTGCGCGATTGGGAAACCGGTCTGTTCGTAGAAAAAACGCGACCGCGCAGAACCGACTTCGAGCGGATTGAGGCCGGAACGGTCGCCGGTCTACTCGGCGCCCAGGCTCTCACGAAGTCGGAGAACCTGCGGGCGGAGTTGTTCGCAAGAAAGCTCCCGCTCGAAGCGCAGCACGTCCTCGCGCACCGGTTCGGCCCGCAGCCGGGCGAGCTTTTCCAGGTCCTGCTTGCAGGGATCGGATCGGTCCGCTGAGACTTTCCCGCTGTCCTGTTGCGGCGGCGCGCCTGCCTCCGTCCCCTTGACCTTCGATTCCTCGTCGCGCCCGGGCGGCAGAGCATTCTGCGGCGCGCGGGCGGCGCCCTGACCTTGCAGCGGCCCGGCGGGCCCGGCGGGCGCGACGGCCGCCTTGTCCGGCGCTGCCGGCAAATCGCCGACGACGCTTTCGCGCAGCCGCACGACCTGCGGGCGGAGCCGTTCACAGGCAAGCTCCCGCTCGAGGCGGATCACCTGGTCCGGCAGGGGATTGGCCCTCAGACGCGCCAGCCGTTCCTGGTCCCGCTTGCAGGGATCGACGACGATGCTGGGGGCGACGGAAGGCTGAGCGGGGTCGCGTGCGTCCTCGGCCGGCTTTACGTCGAGCTTCGCGCGCTGCTCCCTTTGTTGCGGCGGCGTTTTCTTGACCGCCGCGCCGCTGTCTTCGCGGCCGCGCGGGTCGCGCGTCGCAATGACCGGCGGCAGCGCTTTTTCACCGGTCTGACCGAGCTTCGCGAGTTGCGCGCGGGCGAGACCCGCATAATAGCCGGTGCTGTGCGCCTGCAAGAACGACTCCCAGGCCTCCTGCGTGCCGATGCGTTCGGCGAACTCGTAATCGCGCTGGAGGTCGTATTTGGTATCGACCGAACCGGCCTTTGCCGCCGCGGCCTGCGGCGGATCGGCAGGCGGCACCAGCGCGATGGTCGTTCCGCCGAGCGAACCGTACACGAACGGCTCCTGCCGGTTCGAGGTCGCCTTCATGACCTCGTCCCGAACGCGGCCGAAAGCGATCCTGATGTCGAGGCCGGGCTCGGTGAGGTATTTCATCAGCGCGGTGGTGAACGGGCTGTTCGGTCCGGCGCCGTCGTAGGAGACGGACCCAGCCTTGGCCGCGTAGGCGATCAGCGTATTGCCCGTGCTGGGTTCGACGGTGGCGAGGCCACCCGTCACCGCCCGCGCCGCGAAAGCGCGCTGCATCCGGCGAATGAACGGGTTGTCGCGGCACGCGTCCAGAATGATGAGACGCAATTGCTTGACCGGTTCGACCGCCAGAATGATGCGATCGAGAGAGATCGCTTCATCGTCGGCGTCGTAGTCGCTGCGGAGCTTCGCATCCACCGGGATCAGATAGTTGGAGCCGCGGATCTCGACGCCGTGCCCGGCGAAATACACCACCGCGATGTCGGCGTCGCGCGCCGTGAACATGAAGTCCCGGATGGCCCGCTTGAACTCCACGACGCCGAGATCGCTGCGCGACTCGACCACGTCGAACCCCGCCTTGACGAACAGGTTCGTCATCGCCGTCGCATCATTGACGGTGTTCGACAGGCCGGCCGCGTTTTGATAGGCGGCGTTGCCGACCACAAGCGCGACGCGCCTTTCCGCCCAGGCGCTGTCCGGCGCGACGAGCGCGAGAACGAGGCCCGCCAGACCGAGAAGGACGGAGAGAAGGCGTCTATGCATCGTGCCTCCTGCTGCGCTCCGGTGGTCACCGATAACGCTTGTACTTTCGCGCTGTGCGCGGGCGCGGCCTGCGGCCGCTTTCGGTCACCGTGACCTTGATCGGCTTGGAAAGGACCGGCGGGTCGTGCGGGACATGGTTTTCGTCGCCGAGCAGCAGCTGGAGCGTATGCTCGCCGAGCGGAAGCGTGACTTTGGCCTCGGTCTGACCCGCGCCGAAATGCAGATGGTTGAAGTCGTTGGGGATCGGCTGACTGAGCGTCGGCACGGGCGCGTCGATCAAAAGATGGTGATGCCCGGTATTGGGTTTGGCGACCCCCGCCGGCGCCACGCCCATATTGACGAGCCCGAAGCGGATGACCGGCGTGCGCGACACATAGGTGCCGTTGGTCGGATACACGAAATACACCTTCGCGTCCGCCGGCGACGGATTCCGGCGTGCCGGCGGCGGCGCTGCTGACGCCGTTGCGGGCGCCGGGGCTGCTTCGGCAACCCGAACACGAATGCGCGGAGAGGAGAGCGGCGGCGAGTGCGGAATGTGGTCCTTGTCGGCGAACAGAAGCTGCAGCGTGTGCTCGCCCGGCGTCAGCGTCACCTCGGCTTCGGTCTGTCCCGCGCCGTAATGCAAATGGTTGAAGTCGTTCGGAATGGGCTTGTCGAGCGGCGGCAGGTCGGTATCGATCAGAAGATGGTGGTGGCCCGCATTCGCACGGTCCGAGCCCGCCGGAGCAAC
>DASUPI010000119.1:0-4511 GCA_036281135.1 Rhodoplanes sp.
CGCCAGATCGAGGCGGCGCGCCGGGCGATGACGCGGCACATGAAGCGCGCCGGCCGGGTGTGGATCCGCATCTATCCCGACGTGCCGATCTCCAAGAAGCCGCTCGAAGTGCGCATGGGCTCGGGCAAGGGCGCGCCGGAATACTGGGTGGCGCGGGTGAAGCCTGGCCGCATCCTGTTCGAAGTGGACGGCGTCACCAGCCAGATCGCGCGCGAGGCGCTCACGCTTGCGGCGGCGAAGCTTCCCATCAAGACGCGCTTCATCGAGCGCATTTCGGAGTAGGGAGCGTGCTCATGTCGACCGCCGGCGATTTTCGGGCCATGACGATCGATCAGCTCGACGACGAGCTGCTGAAGCTCAAGAAGGAGCAGTTCAACCTGCGCTTCCAGAAGGCGACGGGTCAGCTCGAAAACACCGCGCGCGTACGCCAAGTGCGCCGCGACATTGCCCGTATCAAGACGGTGGCGCAGCAGAAGCGCGTCGCCACGGTCAGCAAGTAAGGTAGGACGACCGATGCCGAAGCGCACGCTCCAGGGAATCGTGGTGAGCGACAAGCAGGACAAGACCATCGTCGTGCGGGTCGAGCGTCGCTTCACGCACCCGATGATGAAGAAGACGGTGCGCCGCTCGAAGAAGTATCACGCGCACGACGAGAAGAACGAATATGCGGTCGGCGACATCGTGCGGATCACGGAGCACCGGCCGATCTCCAAGCTCAAGCGCTGGGCCGTGGTTGACGGCGTCAAAAAGGCGAAATAGCCCGCCCGGCGGGAATCAAGAAGGACACGAGGCCTCTCATGATCCAGATGCAGACCAATCTCGACGTGGCGGACAATTCCGGCGCACGCCGCGTCATGTGCATCAAGGTGCTGGGCGGCTCGAAGCGCAAATACGCGACCATCGGCGACATCATCGTGGTGTCGGTGAAGGAGGCTATTCCGCGCGGGCGCGTGAAGAAGGGCGACGTCATGAAGGCGGTGGTGGTGCGGGTCGCCAAGGACATCCGCCGGCCGGACGGGTCGGTCATCCGCTTCGACCGGAACGCGGCCGTGCTGATCAATCCGCAGATGGAGCCGGTGGGCACGCGCATTTTCGGTCCGGTGCCGCGCGAATTGCGGGCGAAGAACCACATGAAAATCATCTCGCTCGCCCCGGAGGTGCTCTGATGGCGGCGAAGATCCGCAAGGGCGACAAGGTCGTGGTGCTGTCTGGCCGCGATAAGGGCCGCACCGGCGAAGTCATCGAGGTGCGTCCGGCCGAGAACCGCGCGCTCGTGCGCGGGGTCAACATGGTCAAGCGCCACCAGCGCCAGGCGGCCGGCCAGGAAGGCGGCATCATTTCGAAGGAAGCGCCGATCCATCTGTCGAATATCGCGATTGCCGATCCGAAATCCGGGAAGCCGACGCGCGTCGGGTTCAGGGTCGAGGCGGACGGTCGCAAGGTGCGGATCGCCAAGCGTTCGGGGGCCGAGATCAATGGCTGAGGACGACAAGAAGGCCGAGGGCAGGAAGCCCGATAAGGCGCCGAAGGCCGACCAGGCGGAGAAGTCGGCGAAGCCGGAAAAGGCTTCGGCCGAGAAGTCTGCTGCGCCCGGCAAGGCGCCGGCGGAAAAGCCTGCGAAGGGGGCCAAGGGCGAGAAGGCGGACAAGGGCGGCAAGCCCGAGAAGGGTGAGAAGGGGGCCAAGGCGGAGAAGGGCGCTCCCGCCGCGAAGGGCGAGAAGTCCGCGGCGGCCAAGCCGGCCGTCGAGGAGCCGCGCAAGCCCGCGCGCCTGAAGGTCCAGTATGACAGCGTTATCAAGAAAAAGCTTGCCGAGGAGTTCAAATACAAGAACGCGCTCGAAGTGCCGCGGCTGGAAAAGATCGTGATCAATATGGGCATCGGCGAAGGCGTCGCCGATCGCAAGAAAGTGGAGCAGGCCGCGGCCGATCTCGCGCTGATTTCCGGCCAGAAGGCGGTGATCACCAAGGCGCGCAAGTCGATCGCGACGTTCAAGGTGCGCGAAGGCCAGGCGATCGGGTGCAAGGTCACGCTGCGCAAGGGACGCATGTACGAATTCGTCGACCGGCTGATCAATATCGCGCTGCCGCGCATGCGCGACTTCCGCGGATTGAACCTGAAGAGCTTCGACGGGCGCGGCAACTACACGCTCGGCATCAAGGAACACATCGTCTTCCCCGAGATCGATTACGACAAGGCGGCGGAGATCTGGGGCATGGACATCACGGTCTGCACGACGGCGCGCACCAACGAGGAAGGGCGCGCGCTCCTTGCGGCTTTCAATTTCCCGTTCCGGCAGTGAGGCGGCTGCGTCCGTCTCAAACGCGGAGTTAGGAGCATCGAATGGCGAAAAAGAGCTCAATCGAAAAGAACGAACGCCGGCGCAGGCTCGCCAAGCAGTTCGCGGTCCACCGATCGCGGCTGAAGGCGATCGCGCGCGACCGCTCGAAGCCGATGGAGGAGCGCTTCGCCGCCACGCTCAAGCTTGCGACGCTGCCGCGCAACGGCTCGACGACGCGCATCCGCAACCGTTGCGAAATCACCGGTCGCCCGCGCGCCTATTATCGCAAGCTGAAGATGAGCCGCATCGCGCTCCGGGAACTCGGCTCCAAAGGCCTCATTCCGGGACTCCTGAAGTCGAGCTGGTGAGGGTCTCGCAGCCATGAACGATCCCATCGGCGATATGATCACGCGCATCCGCAACGCGCAGATGCGTGCGAAGTCGAAAGTCTCCACGCCCGGCTCGGCCCTGCGCGCCCGCGTGCTCGACGTGCTAAAGAGCGAGGGCTATATCCGCGACTACGCCACCGTCGAGCATTCCGACGGCCGCACCGAGTTCGACATCGAGCTGAAGTATTTCGACGGCGAGCCGGTCATCCGCGAGATCGCGCGGGTGTCGAAGCCGGGGCGGCGGGTCTACGCCTCCGTCAAGGCGCTGCCGCGCGTCAATAACGGCCTCGGGGTTGCGATCGTGTCCACGCCCAAGGGCGTGATGGCCGATCACGCCGCGCGCGACGCCAATGTCGGCGGCGAAATCCTCATGACCGTGTTCTAGGGGGCATTCCTATGTCGCGCATCGGCAAGAAGGCGGTGCCGGTCCCCTCCGGGGTCCAGGCCAATGTCGACGGCCAGATGGTCAAGGTGAAGGGCCCGAAAGGCGCGCTGCAGATCGTGCTGCCCGACGACGTGACGGTTCAGATGGACAAGGGCGAGGTCAAGGTCGGCCCGCGCCACGAGACGCAGCGGGCGCGCGCCATGTGGGGCACCTCGCGCACGCTCGTCGCGAATATCATCACCGGCGTCACCAAGGGATTCCAGGAAAAGCTGGAGATCACCGGGGTCGGCTATCGCGCCGCGGTGCAGGGCAAGAACCTGCAGATTTCGCTAGGTTACAGCCACGACGTCGTCTACCCGATCCCGGAGGGGATCGCGATCGTCACGCCGCGGCCGACTGAGATCGTCATCACCGGCATCGACAAGCAGAAGGTCGGGCAGGTGGCGGCGGAGATTCGCGCGTTTCGCAGGCCCGAGCCGTACAAGGGCAAGGGCGTGAAATATGCCGGCGAATATATCTTCCGCAAGGAAGGCAAGAAGAAATAGCGGAGCGCAGGATGTCGAGGCTCACCATCAAGACGGACCGGCGCAGGAACCGCATTCGGCGCGCCATCAAGGCGGCGGCCGGCGAGCGGCTGCGGCTCTCGGTATTCCGCTCTTCCAAGCATATTTATGCGCAGGTGATCGACGATCGCAAAGGCGAGACGGTCGCGGCCGCTTCGTCGATCGAGAAGGACTTGCGCACCAGCCTGAAGACCGGCGCCGACATCGGCGCGGCGAAGGCGGTCGGCAAGCTTCTCGCCGAGCGCGCGCTGAAGAACGGCGTCAAGGACGTCGCGTTCGATCGCGGCAGCTATCTCTATCACGGCCGGGTCAAGGCGCTGGCCGACGCGGCGCGCGAAGGCGGGCTGAACTTCTAGCAGCCTGTCGGACTCGACGTGCATCAAATCTCCAACTCATTGAATTTGTTGAATTATGTTTCTTGACCCAAAAATCGCAAGTTCAACAAAATCAATGGGTTATGGTTTAAGTCCGACAGGCTGCTAGGATGAACGGGCGAGCGCCCGAACGGAGACGAACGATCAATGGCACGTGAGCGCGACGACCGCGACAGCGAGTTTACCGACAAGCTCGTCCACATCAACCGCGTCGCCAAGGTGGTCAAGGGCGGCCGCAGATTCGGCTTCGCGGCGCTGGTCGTGGTCGGCGACCAGAAAGGCCGGGTCGGCTTCGGCCACGGCAAGGCGCGCGAGGTGCCGGAGGCGATCCGCAAGGCGACCGAGGCCGCGAAGCGGGGCATGATCCGCGTTCCGCTGCGGGAGGGGCGCACGCTTCATCACGACGTGCTCGGGCGGCATGGCGCCGGCCGGGTGTTCCTGCGCGCGGCGCCGCCCGGCACCGGCATCATCGCCGGCGGTCCCATGCGCGCCGTGTTCGAGACGCTCGGCATGCAGGACGT